>NZ_JBQKJP010000020.1:0-45560 GCF_052117205.1 Candidatus Agathobaculum pullicola
ATACATGAATATGAAGCACTTGGAGGCGGCTCTGGAAGACGTCTCTATTGCCGGCTGACCTCATTCAGCCAGAATCTGCAAACATTTTTGCGCATAATTCTTGACAGCACCTGTTCTATTCAATCACGCTATGTACCTGCTGATAGAAAGGCAAAAACAACCTTCAATAATTATAAAAAAAGGATGCACTCCAACGCCAAAGAAAGCCATGTTGGAGTGCATCTTTCTAAATTTCACTGAAACAGCATTGCATGATAACAGCGAAAGCTGCTTTCGGCTGAATCCCTATCGGACACGATTCAATCACAACCATACCGGTTCATCGCGCAACAAAGAACACGGTTGCGACTCTGTTACACCGTCAGGGTGGTACCTTCTGTCACCGGAGCGATTTTTTCACAGCTGGTGCAAATATCCTCCTCAGAAGCACCGTTACAACTGACGAAGCTGTCACCCACAGTGGCTACCGCGCCAAACTCAACCGGAACAGCGACACAAATATCCTGCGAAATGGTAAAGAAGCAGGAGCCGTTCTTCACCCCGCCGCACACCTCACGGCCCGGGATAACAACCGGCGAACCACAGCATTTTGTGACGGTAGCGCCTGCCTGTGCAAAAGGCGTAACGGTTACCGGAACACAAATGGAGGCAGATTGATACCCTACGGCAGGGCAGGTCTGAGATTCATTGACAGTATCGGAATTCGTATTAACAACCATAAGAAGGTCTCCTTTCTGGCAATCGCCATTATCATATTATGAGCCAAACACAAATATGTTCTTTTGCTCTCTCCCACAAAATCAGCGCGCATGCAAAAGGGACAAGATGACTTATATCGCTCCCTTCATGTCATCCAATAAAACCATATCGACTCGGTTCTCCTGTTCGAGCCGTCTTGCTAAAGCAGTTGTTCCATTTTTTCTTGTCCATGGTATAATGCAATCAAAAGTTTAGTATCCTGTCCTTCACCTCTATATACAGCATCCCGCCATCGGGCGGGATGGAAAAGGGATGGAGAGCGTTATCATGTATCACCAAGTATCAAAATAGCCTAATTATACGCTCAAACAAGTTATTCCCCCATGCCGTCACCACATTTTGCTATAACTGATACGATGACGGAAATGGGAAATGGTCTATCGGGATAATTGGTACCATGGATTTCTATTGAAAGAATGGAACGGCTGGCCGGAACGGTCAGGAGTGCAAAGGCTGTACTATGGATAAAAGAGGTAAGGGCATGGGCGAAAAAAAGAAAAGCACTATCAGCAAAGCAATTAAAACCATAGCAGGAGTTCTGTTTGTTTTCTGGCTGTTCATGAGTGCCCCCACCGGCTGGATTTATGATTTGAGGGCCGGGACAGGGACGGAGCAAGGCCAGATACCGGATTCGTCTGTCTCGGTCGTACATACCCAGCCCGATGTGGAGGACTTCTTCTTTCACAGTACTCCGGCCACGGTGTCCAAAGCAAGCCTGATTCGTTGTCCCCTATTGCGTCTACGGGACTCAGAGTATGCGGGAGAGCACACCCACCACAACAGCGGGGGAAAGAAGACGGCTATCATTTCCGAATATATCCCCGTGGCCTATCCCACTGGCCCGGCAAGGCGTTTCCTGCTGAGATTCTTGGCGTCTGGCTCCTATAATGGTTACTATCTGGCTCCGCTGGAGGACGGCACCTATATCTGCATCTACTTTGATGATTATTTCATGCTGCGCTCCGGTGATGAGCTACCCACAGGCTATGTGCGGTATGCCACAACAGAGGAAAAGACCATGCTCCATCAAATGGCGGAGGATTATGAGGTGGATCCGGTGTATGTACTGGATATGTACCGCCACGGCAAGGTCAACTGGATGCTGGATTTTGTAATTCGCGCTGGCGTTGGGATTTTCCTACTGGTGGTCGGTTCTGGCATCGTAAAAGGCATCAAGCGGGCTCTCGGGCGTAAAAAGAAGGAAGGCGCGGAGCCATAAAACAGACACCTTTGCACACTTTGTCCAGAGGTGGAACAAGCGAGGTATAGCCTTTCGGGCATCTCCAGCGACTTTACCGCCTGCACGAGCCACTTCGATATTATCAGAAAAAGATTCCGGTGCTTTCTGCTTGGAAATTTCTGTGGTCGTAGCCTCGGCCAGCATATTCAGAACCAATTCCAGTGTAGTCATATTGTCCCGCAGGTTTTCCTTTTTCAGCCCCTTGAGATTCTTATACTGTCTGGTGGACATCCCGGACCATGCTCGGGATATCTCATCTGTAAGAATGGCATACTCAATGCCCTTTTGAACACCACGGGCATCCCATTCATCGGTCAGCTCTTTGCGGACCTGGATCGCCTGCAGTCGCTGATTGATCCATTCACGGGTATAGCCTTTCTTCAGATAGGTTTCCAGCGCCCGTTCAATGGTCAGTTCCGGATCTATCGTTTCTTCGATTCGCTCCCGACCAACCTGTGCCAACCATAGCTTAAACGGCTCAGCTTTAGGAGATGGTATGGACTGGATGATACGCAGAAGCTGTTCCGTATCTGCCACATCAGTATTATACCGTTTTCCATCCTTTGGGGACCTCAATTTCAGTTGCTGACAATTTGTCAGCAACTGATCTGCACCTTCGTCTTTAAGGCGTTGTTTCAGCTTTGCCCAGTAGTTGCTTGCGCCACGCTGATCCGGCTGATCGGTCAAAACTGCAACGACATCAACAACAGAAAAGTACCATTCCTCTTTATCCTCGTCCCAGGCGGTGCGGATGCGCTTATCTTCAAAAAGCTGAATCTTATCCTCTTGCCCCATTCATATCACACCTCTTTTCTTCAGCAAATCATCAAGCAGTCCCTGACAGCCTTCCATAACATCCTGCCAGGTCGCATCGAAGTCGCCGGTGTACCACGGGTCGGCTACCTCTCCGGGTCGGCTTGTAAAATCCATCAGAAGGTGCATTTTGTCGGCAAAGTCGCCACCACAGATCTGGTACATACTCCGGATATTGGCGCAATCCATGCCGATCAGCAGGTCGTACTTGTCGTAGTCGCTGTTCTGGAGCTGCCATGCTGTTTTGCCGGAACAGTCGATTCCATGCTCGACCAATTTCCGGCGGGCAGGTGGGTAAACAGGATTTCCGATTTCCTCGGTGCTGGTAGCTGCTGATTCGATCTGGAACTCCTGTGCCAGACCAGCTTTCTTCACCATATCTTTCATCACAAACTCGGCCATCGGGCTTCTGCAAATATTGCCGTGACAGAGAAAAAGTATCTTGATCATTTTCGGAACTCTCCAATTGATTTTCTTCATGATCAGTATAACATGGAACCTCAAATTCGTCGAGCGTGAGTTCCTGATGAGCACATTCCTGGATAGCGTTCTGAAGTGCGGATTTTGACCATCCGTACTGTTTTGCGGCCAGCAGATACCAGCGTCGCTCCGCCATGTTCAGGTCCGCCTCCAGAATCACAACATTTTGTGTCCAGGAGATCTCTGCGGCGAGTTTCAAAAGTTCTTCGTTTTCACCATACATCCGGTAAAAATCACGCATCCTCCGCAGATTGCGCGGGGAGAAGCCAGGGACATTCGGATACTGTTCAGACAGGTATTTGGCAGCAGCAACCGCAGCACCCTTTTCAGAACGACCACATACAATTCGGCCTAATTCGCAGTATAGTTGCAGTTGAGAAAAGTCAGCAGTTACTGCTGCATCCAAATCCGCAAACATGGCAGAATAGTCGATGTTTTTGCGAGTGTTCATAGTTTCTCCTTCCTGATAAATTATGCTTAACCGAAAACAGACCAAAGAGAAATACGGGATACTCCCGCACTTCTCTTTGGCCTGTTTACACCACCCGAATCATCTGTTCCCAGAGAAGAACGAATCGGTCATCCAGGATTTTGTTGTCATGATAGTGTCCGAACAGCCAGTAATGAAACCGGGTTCTTTCTTTGACTTCTTCCAGATAATCTGTCAGGGGATCATGGGCATATCCTCCTGCGCCCAGTTGGTCTACAATACTGCTGGGAGCACAGTGGGTGATGATATAGTCCACTTCATGCCGGACACGCTCCAGATTGTTTCGGGCTTCTTCATATTCCGCAGCACTCGGAAGCTCCTGTTTCCACCAGGAACGATGGTTTACACGGAAACTGGCCCCCATCCTGCGGAGTGTCCAGTACTGTTCTTCAAAATCTGGAGCGTAGGGATTCAGTACACCGTATTCCATATCGTGGCTCCTTGCTCCGCCCATAGTAAAGAATGTGTATCCCTGCAGTTCAAACACCTGTCCCCGCATCAAATGGATCACATGCGGGCGGATGCGCTGGACTTTCCCACCGTTCCATTCCTCGACAGGGTATTTCCCCAGCAGATCAAAGTTCTCGTGATTGCCGCTGACAAACAGCACGGTGAAGGGTAAGGATTCCAGCCAGTCCAGGTTCCGATTATCTTTTTTTCGCCCGTCCCACAGACCACCAAAGTCGCCGCAGATGATCATGTAATCCTCTTTGGTCATTTCAGCTTGCTCCGGGAAGTATTCGGGCTGAAACCGCTCGAAATTGCCATGGGTATCGCCGGTCGCATAAATCATATCGTTCACCTTCTTTTTCTCATTATATCATATCCTGCTCCACTTGAATGCCCCCGCGCAGGATCACCGTGATATGTTCCGCAGAAACGACCTTCACCGTATCCACCAGCTGTCGGATGAGGGTTTCATCCCATTCCTGGATCTCTGCAGATGCGCCCTCCATGACCGCGGCAGCTTCTTCGATCCGTCGAATTGCCTGCGTATTACTTTTTCGCTGTTCTTCTATGGCTTGCCGTTTTTCCTTCAGAACAGCGGCCTCGTCCATAATTTCCTTGAGCTGGACTGTATAGATGGATGGATTTTCTGCATGAGCGGCTTTTGCCACCAGAGTCCTTGTCAGGTCATTCAGCTCATCCAGCCGACTTTCTATATCTGACAGGCTCATGCTCTCGCCTGGAATCGGTGCCAGCACCTGTTCCATAGCTCCGGTGATTTTCCGGATGAGTGTGCTTTTCCGGCTCATTGCAGAGTTGATTGCTGCGAGAATCGACCGCTGAAGCTGATCTTCATCGACTGATGGCGAGTTGTGGCAATATTTTGTTCCATAGTCCAGTCGGCTGACGCAGCGCCATACAACCCGTTTTTTGCCCCGTTTGGACCATGTGCATCGGCGGTACAGTGTTCCACATTCTCCACATACAAGCCGCTCTGAGAGCGCATATTTGCTGGCATAGGAGGTCATTCCCGTGGGAGCATTCTTTTTTGAAGGACTTTTTCCTGCGTTGCGCCTTGCCATTTCTGCCTGTACCGCATCGAATGTCTTGTGATTTCCGATGCGATTTCTGTGGTGCTGTACCCAGCCAGGAACCTGTCGAAGATCAACCGCACGATTTGTGCTTCGGATTCTACGATTTCAAGCCTCCCATCGCACAACCGGTATCCAAACGGCGCCTTACAGGTAATGAACTTACCGCTTTGCATTCGTTTCTGATAGCTCCACCGCATATTACCTGAGATTGATTCGCTCTCAGCCTGAGCGAAGGCAGCGAATATGGCCGTCATCATCTCACCGGACATGGTGGATGTGTCGATATTTTCTTTTTCGAAGTAGATGCTGATTCCCAGCGCTTTCAGTTCTCGGATCGTCTCCAGACATTCTGTGGTGTTTCGGGCAAATCGGGAGATGGATTTCACCAATATCCGGTCAATCAGCCCTCTGTGGCAATCTGCCAGAAGTCGTTGGAAGTCCTCCCGCTTTTCAGCAGAAGTGCCTGTGATACCCTCATCTGCATAAATGTCCACCATGCTCCAGTTTTCTTTTCCGGAGATCAGGTCTGCGTAGTACCGATTCTGAGCGGCGAAGGAGTTGAGCTGGTCATCGGAAGCAGAGCTGACACGGGCGTAAGCAGCTACCCGCAGCTTGATGTCCTGCTGCTTTTCAGTAGCCTCTATCGTAATAACTCTGCACTGCTTTTCCTGCAGGGCCATACTTCCATCGGTCAGCTGCTTTTTCTCCATGTCAGTTCACCTCCTTACAGCAACAAACACTACCACACTTTTGCCCCAATAGCTATCACCAAATGCAACGAAAATCAGGGAAACAGAATGATCTCCACACCATCCTGCACAGAGAGGTAGCTTGCAATTTTTTGAGCCTCTTTTTCGGTGCATTTCCCAATCTGGACAAGGTTTTTAAGCAGCGTGATAATGCCACAGTAATCGATGTTTACATTCTGTACTGTCATAGTAATCCTCCCTTCATTTACGGTTTTACTGAACCTTGATACCACAAAAATAGAGGCCGCCCAATTTGGTTGGGGAAGCCTTGGCTTGCTCTACTACATTGCAGGCGACCTCCATTGCTTCTAATATCAAGAATTTTGCCTGTATTCGACACTACTTCCCCAGGCAGGGCGGCAACATAAACTGTGCTGGCGCACATCACGGGAATCTCACCCCTCCGGGGAACGCCCGAAGCTGCGTACAGGAGTACCATTGTGGGCTGACGGGATCTTGGCGAAGCAGGGTGCCAATCCTGCTCTGGCCTGAGTGGGTATCGCTCTGCACCTTAATTGGCCGTCCTTAGATGCGGAAATGATCCGCACAGGTGGTCTTCGCGCACTCGGCCTGACGCTGGCTCCGTCAGCTGATGTATCTATGCTACCGGATATGACTGCCTGGAGCAGTATTTTTCAAGGTACTGTGAGATTAACTGATCTCACTAAGATTGTAACTCTGTGTGTTTCAGAATTACATAAACAGAATGGAAGGTTACCTACCCAAAATGGAAGGTTTTAGAGTTTTGCCTCCAATTCAGACAAAAATGCAATGGTCATTCGCAGGTTCTGCTTCTGATCCATAGCTTTAAATTCTCTCCCCGACAAAAGATAATCCAGGGAGACATCGAAGAATGCTGCAAGCTCCACAGCCAGTTCAACTGAGCCGGTCTGCTTTCCGTTTTCAATTTTCAGGATGTATGTACTGGTGATGTTCATTTTCTCTGCCAGCTGCTCCTGCGTAAGTCCTCGGCTTTTCCGCAAATTCTTGATTCGAGCGGCATAGCTATCTCTGTTGAAGCCCATAACACTTGCCTCCGTTTTCTGAAATTTGGATGAGACTGAATTTCAGTTCGGAGGATCACGGCACCCAACAGAAAGATTATCATTAAAAAATAAATTGCCGATCCCGTGCAAAAATGGAGAATCGGCAACCTGTGCTTGATCTGCATTAAGAAGTCCAGGGCGGGATACAGGGGCAGCAGGCGGAGGTTTTTCTTTCTTTCTCATATGCCCAGCTTGCGTACCCCGTTTTTTCCTTGACAGTCTTCCTCGTGCTGTCCTGAAAGCAGTGTGACTCGGCTTAACCAGATGGAACAACTTAATGCGGCAGCTGTTATCTGCCATGTCGCATTTCTCCTTGTCCACTTACGCGGCCGGCACACAGACAGCCAGCATCACCCCCTTAAAATTTTTGTTTTTCGCCAAATACGACTGTCTTGCCGATAATGTAATTCAGTTTTATGTATCTCAGGCTTGTTGGTTCGTGCATCGCGATACATCTAACAAGCGAATTGTGTCGCATTCACCCGCAAAAAGATGTATTGTAGAATATCTTTGAGGTGAACTGCGATGTATGACTTCTCCTATCCATTGGGAAATGCGGTGAAGAGCACACGTTATCAGCGCGGTCTGACCCAGCTTCAGGTAGCAGACATGGCGGATATCGATGTGCGAACCGTGATGAATATTGAGAACTACAAGGCAAATCTCAAGATGGAGGTGCTCTACCCTTTGATCCGTGCCCTCCGTATTGATGCCAGAACCATTTTTAACCCTGAGCAGCAGCGCGAAACTCCCGCTCTACAGCAACTTCGGCTTATGATTGAGGAATGCAGTGAGCAGGAGGCCGAAGCGTTGATCCCGGTGGTGGAATCGGTCATTGCCGCACTCCGGACAAAGGACGCCATTGAGATTGGATGACTATATAAAAAAACAGAGCCTGCTTTTCCCCGGCAGGGGGATCAGCAGGCTCTGTGCTTTAAGCATCCGGCTCGTCGCTCAATACCATCTTCAGTTTTACCACATTGACCATGAATTCCTTTTTACATTTTGGACAGTATAGCGGGAATTTTACTAAAACCGTTTCTTCATATACTTTGACTTTCGTTTTGCTGCCGCACTGAGGACAGCAGATCCATTTTGACTCATGCCGCATAGCAATCACTCATTTATTCGTAGTTACAAGTTAGATAATTGCAGTCGGTTTTTCTTCATTGATATCCAATCATTCTATGAAAACGCCGCCAATTTCGCCAGCAGATACGCCAGAGAACTATCATAAAAGACGAAATCATCGATCAGTCCGGCATTTTTTGCATCTATGACACGGCTGCATACGGCGGACTGTTCCGGCCTGACCAGAAGCAGGATCTTGAGGTCCTGTTCAACCTGCCGAAGAGGTTGGCAGATCCCGACCGCCTGATCCATATCCGCCTGATCCACAATATCCAATATCACCACATCCGCATGAAAGATATCAACGCCGACCACAGCCTGCGGATAATGGAGCTGGGCCGCCCACAGGAAGTCAAGCTCCGGCTTTGCCTGGATGGCCGCTGACAACCCCTGTCCCAGCACCTTATTGGATGATATAAACAGCACTGTTTTCATGATCGGCACCCTCTATCCAATCCGATAAATACAGATGGTTTTCTGATCGCTCCCGCCTGCTCCGGCTTCCATGAGCCGAGCCTCCACAGCCGCGCCGCCTGACTCACGCCCAGGGGTCGGCGGACTTGGGGGTACGGACACCGGTGAGCAGATATTGCTCCCAGAGGAACCATTTCCCATCGCTGCCCCGCTGCCGGAGTTTGATGGGGCGAGGGCTGTCCGCGCCGCCGCAGGGGATAAACAGTTTCATATAGCCCTGCTCCTCGCCGGAAACATGGTTGCTTTCCACCCGGATGGTATAGGGCTGGGCGGGTGTATAATTGTTGTCGGGGGTAGAGCCGGCGAAGTAGGTGAAGGGAAGGTAGGTTTTTCCGTCACGGAAGCGGTCGTTTAAGAAGGAGATCTCCTGTCCGTTCAAAGGACGGGGCCCCCGCAGCCAATTCAGCATATCCGTGCCGATCTGCCGGTCAGCGGCATAGGCGCACAGGGCCAGCACGGTCAGCGCCGCCGTCTGAAAGGGGGTGTCAAGGGCCGCCTCCGGGAGAGCCTGCATCTGGGCAAGGCTCTCAGGGAGGGCCGTGAAGGTAAAGGTTTCCCGCTTGTTTCCAATGGCTGTGGCTGCTGTCGCCGCGGCATCCACGGCGGACTGCTTTAGCCTGTCAAAAATACTCATACAAATACTCCTTTCACGCCTGTCCCACACTCGTGCGCCTGATGTTCTCTCAGCCATAGGCGCGTATCAGATCCATACAGGTCATGCCCTCGCCAAAAAAGGGTGGACACACACCGGTTTCACGATCCTGCTGGATATGGAGAGATTCGCCGGAGGGGTCGATCAGCACCGGGAAGCTGCCGCTCATGCGGGTGCCCGCGCCATCCGAGAGGTCCAGATACAGACAGTCGCCCTCCATACGCCAGATGCCGGAATATGAGTATGCATACTCCTGCCCATCCTCCGGCTGATGGTAGAGATCGATGCGTCCGGAATAGTCCGGGTCGCTGTCGCCCCAGCCGAACTCCATGTACCAGCGCTCGCAGGTCCAATTTGTGTAAGCCAGCCCCCAGTCTGTGGGCGGCAACCAGTCCTCGGGGTAGTCCAACCCGGTCACATAGCCCCAGATGCCGAAATCCATCAGCATGGGAAGGTCGTTCTCCCCGGTGGGCACGATGGGAATGCCGTATTCATCGGTCAGCGGGAGCCACTTCACCTCCACGCCATCGTTTGCCACAAGGACGATCTCCGTGTCCGGTTCATCCCGCCATTGCTCATAATTTACGAATATCAGTACAGGCTGGGCACACTCTTCCCGGTAGAGCACCTCACCCGGTACAGGCCGAACGCCGTTACCGAGAGATTCCCAGGTGACATGGTTCACGGCAAGGCTGGTAATCTCATCCCGGGGAACGATGCAGAATAAATCCCCCCAACCTGCGCCGAGGATATGTTCGGCCGGTATATGCAGCAGAAACGGCATCGCCTCGACCAATCCGGCACAATTCTCCGCCAGCCAGTCCGACAGCGGGGTGGAGTCCTCCTGCTCCCTGTGTCCCAGATAGGCGACCGCGCCGGCGTACTGGTCATCGTATGCCATGGCGTCATGCAACAGGTTCAGGGACTCCTCCGCCAATTCCGCCTCCGCTGTTTCTTCCCCGCTGCCGGGAAACACACCCACCCCGGAATCTTTTCCTCCCTTGCTGCCAGAAAGGGTGCCCATCGCACCGTCCGTTTCCGTTTCAACGGGCGGTGTGTCTTTTCTTCCGCAGGCGGACAGGCCAAGGGCCAGCGCCATGCACAAAATCGCCGGGAGAAAGCGGCGCCGGAGCAAATTCATCATCATCTGGCCTCCTTCTCAGAATTTCCCGCTGCGGCCGCTGCCGCCGCCCCCGCTTTCGCTGTAGGTGCTGCCGCCGCTGCCACCCGAGCTCTCTTTCTGGATCTTGGTGCGTGTTTCGGTGGTATGGGTGTACCGGTCATACTGCTTTGTCAGGTGTAAGCCGCCAGCGGTGAGGTACGCATCGGCTTCCGCCTTTTGATGGACGGACTTCATCTTACGCAGCAGCCATAGGCAAACCGTCCCTGCGGCCAGACAGGAGCATCCTGCTGAAATGACGAACCAGATCCAGTAAGGACGGCGCACCGGCTTGCCGGCGTCGGCCTTCGTCAGATATTCCTCACAGGCATCTAAGTAATTGGAAATGCCGCCATACCAGTCGTCTTCCCCAAAATCTCCAAGGAATCGTTCTTCCAGCTTCTCCTGCCCATATTCATCAAAGGCATACTCGGCGTATTCGCCGTAGACGAACATGGCATAGTTCCGCTTGGCCATGCTCAGGAGCACGATGATCCCATCCCGCCCGCTGCCCATACCGAGCTCACTATCGTGGTAGAGCTGATAGGTGACCTCATAGACACTGCCGTTCCCGTATTCCGTGTAATCATCTACAAGAGCAAAATAAACGCCGCAATCCTGCTTTTGGGAAATAGCTTCGGCCCGATCCTCCAGCTTTTCCCACTTCTCATAGGGAAGAAGGTCTGCAGCATCAAATACATACTGCATCGTGCCGCTGCCCTGCACCGGTTCTTCCACACCGGCATCCTCGCCGGAGCCGGCCGGCGGGCAATTTGTGAGGATGTAATCCTCCGCCGTTTCCGCCATGGCGTCCACTACCTGTGTCAGCGCCACGGCGCTCATGGTCATGTCCTCGCCGTTCCACGCCCGCGCCGCCATATAGGGCTGTACCGCATCGTAGACGGCATCGGACAATTCCTGGCTGCTGCCCCGCTCATCGCTCAGTCTGGCGTAGACGCACCAGTCATTTTCGTCAACCATCTTGTAGGTATCCCCATCCTGCGGTTCCAGCAGAATAGTCAGCGTAACGCCCTCCTTGTGCTCGCCATAGCCGTAATCATATTCCTCATAGATTCCCGCGGCGGCGTCGCCAAGTTCGTCATAGCTGTTTTGGGTCAATACATCCACCCGCAGATCAAGGCCCAGCGCCTGGGAGAGCTGGGGGAGGGTCTGTTCTCCCTGCATGGTCAGCTCCTGCGATCCCAAGGATTCCGTTTCGTCATAGATCACGCCGTACTCCATTGCCGCCATTGCGGGAGTGCAGAGGGACAGGGCCAACAGGAACGCCAGCGCGAGAGCAGTATATGCTTTCTTCATATCCGGTCCGCCTCCTTTCTCACGGCAATAGGACCAGCGCCGAACTGATCAAAGATAGGGGGACGGCGATGGCGGCAAACAGCCCCCAGAACTTCCCCCAGCTGACCGGCAGATCGCCCACCAGCTTTCCGGTCTGTCCATTCATGGCAAAGAGGAAGTCCTTCCCATGCCATTTGGTATTCAGCATCCAGACGGGCATCAGGGCGTAATGCACCTTGCCCCTACGCAGGTGAACGCTGCTTTCTTTGAGAACGCAGAGGTCATAACGCTTCACTGTGCCGCGCAGCGCGGAGGCAAGGGTCCCCTCACAGCGCTGATCCGCCCGCTGCCGGCTCTGTTCCACCGTCACATCGAACTTATCGGCCAGGAAGCCGGGGAGATACGCGGTGGAAAAGGGCTTCAGCTCCTTGTAGTCATAGGGTTCAATGGAGTCCATGTGGCCGTCCGGCATCTTGCTGGAGGCGTCCACCGGCACCTTCTCAAAGGCGACGGTTCCGGCCCGGTAGACATCGTAGTGTTTCGTCTCCGTGATCTCGTAGTCGCCGGAGCGGTATGTGCGGGAGCGGTCAGCCTCATAATGGGCATCGCCCTCCGCCTCGCCGTCGAACATCCAGAAGGGAACATAGATCCCCCGAATCTCCTGCACGTGATTTTCACCGGTAAAGCTTTTCGGCAGGAAAAACTTCCCTTTGTAGTGGGACTTGAGGGCCTTTACCGCATCTTCCTTGCTCAGCTTGAACGGAACGATGAAATCCGGCCGCAGTGCCCCGGAGAACTGGCCCGGCACCACAGTGGGGTTCCCGCAATAGGGGCAGGAGGTCGCCGCCGTGCTCTCCTCGCAGATGAGCTCCGCACCGCAGCTGGGGCAGCTGTAGGCCCGCATACCGTCGCCCTCAGCCCCCCAATCCTCGCAAAAGTCAGAGGTGTCCCATGCGCCTCCATCCGTGGCCGGCGCGCCCTGTCCGGCGCCGCCTTCCTCCGCCGCCTGCTGGGCTTCTGCTGCCTTTTTTTCTTTCTCTGCGTAGAGCGCCTCGATCTCCGCCACATCGTAACTGGCACCGCAGTATTCGCACTCCAACCGGCCGGACGCACCGGAGAAATGCAGCGGTCCCGTGCAGCTGGGGCATTGATAATTTGTTACCTGTGTTGGCATCTGAAATTCCTCCTTCCCATGCCGACGCTGTAACGGTCTATGCCGAAACAGGCCGTAATCCGCAGAAGATCAGCCGAGCGGGTCGGTGAGCCAGCTGTCCAGCGTCAGGACGCACAGCTGCGCGTCGTACTTCGGCATAAACGGCAGGCTGACTTCGTTCTCCCCTGCGCCGATCACCATCTCCTCGCCGCTGGGACTCATCAAAATCGGATAAGTCTCCGAGATATAATACGGGCCGTCTGTGACGCCATAGTTGCTGCCGCCAACAAGGGACAGGCTGATGGTCACATAACTGGGCCCATCCATGACGGATGTGGTCGTCCAGAAACCGCTCCACACCTCTTCCCATGTCGTTTTAGAAGGATCGGCACCCTCGTATTCCCAATACAGTTCGACCGTTCCTCCCATCTCATCCTCGGGAAAGAACCACAGGTAGTAATTTGCCATACGGTCCGTATCCCATGCCACCGCCTGCGTTGTCCAGCTGCCGCCAAGCCCGGAGGCATATACGCCACTCCAGCCGTCTGCCAGCCACGGTGCAAGCTCGGAAGAAACGCCCTGCCATCCGTATTCCGTAAAGTCGAAGGAGAGGTAGTCTCCGTTTTCCGAGAAACATGGCGCGATGTGCCCCGTTGATGTATAGAGCTGCGGCTCCCACATGCAGCTGTTGCCTGCGCTGTCTACGATCTGGATCTGTGTGTAGGACAGGTATGCGTATGCATCGTCCCCGCCGGCTGCAAAGATCAGCAGCGGATCTCCAGCTTCAGACCGGTAGAGAACCTCGATGACCTCTTCGGTATCTGATTCCGGATCCCACCGCATGCGATTGACGGAAACCGTCGCATTTTCATCCAGCGGCACGATACCGTACAGATGGCCTGAACTGCCAATGATGCGGGTTTCGTCGATCTCCGCAAGGAAGGGATATTCCTCCAGCATGGCCTGGTCTGCCGCTGACAGCCAATCGCCGGCTTTTTCCACATAGCCCAGATAAGCCGCGCCGAACATGGTCTGCGGAAAAGCCATTCTCTCCCGCAGCCAAACAAGAGATTGTTCCGCTTCCGCGGAGAATCCGGTCGGTGTCGGCTGCATATCCGATCCCCCGGCCCCCGGGCGCAGCTTTTTCGGCAGTTTCTGATCGGGCATACCAGACAGCGTCTCATCATCGGCGCTTTGATTTGGTTCGTCTGTTCTCGCTTGCTGTTTTTGCTCGCAGGCACAGAGAGACAGCATCAGAACCAGTATTAGAAAAAATGCGATCACTCGTTTTGATGTCCTTTTCATAACTGCTCCTTTCAAACATCACCGCTCCATACCATTGCGCAAACGGGGATCGCTCCGCCCCAAATGGGGCGGGAACGATCCCCATTCTGGTGTTATCCGATGCTGTCCGGCATAGGCTCCTCCGCATCGATCAGAGGCAGATACCAGCTGTCATAGAGATTGGGCAGATCCTCCTCGTCCACATCCACCCAATAGGTCCCCCACGGGCGCAGGTAGATATCATAGTGGAATGCATCTCCGCCGTTTTCGTAATCACCGTCAATGTGGATCATGTCCCCATAGTCCACCAGTCCCGGGTCAACGATCCAGTCCCCGTGCTCCAGCGCAATATCCGTGAAGGCACCGCCCTCGGATGTCATGGTGCCATATATGCTGGTCCCATCATCACTGAGGCTGACCGATGCGGAAACCATCGGTTCCGACTTCGTGTAGTCCTCATCCCAGAGGGTGACAGTGCCCGTGCCGTCCCCGCCGATGTCAATGGCGCCGCAGATGTCCCACCAGGCGCCCTCCAGATCCTCGTAATCGCCCGAGCAGCCGGTCATGATCCACCAGCCGTACCAGTCGCCGTTCCACCAGTCCAGCAGTATATCTCCGGTCCCAGTATCCTGACCTGTACCGCTTCCCGCCGTTTCCCGGCTGAGTGTGGACGGATCGACGGTGATCTTACCGGTTTTGTCGCCGAATGCCTCCTCAAAGGTCACCTCGACCTTGCTGGTGGTATCCGCCAGCACAAAGGCGGTGCGGAGTTCAAGGGTTTCACCCGGCGCGACATCCGTAAATTGACTGTCGATCACCGTGTCGTAGGAGTCGCTGTTCGCAAAGACGGTGGCGATAGCCAATTCTGCGCCGTTCTGTATCGCTGTTTCAGAGATGGACCATACATAGGAGCCGCTGTCCTTGCTGTTGTTGGTAAAATCCAGCGTCAGGACCAGCGCGTCGTTTCCATCTAAGTCCTCCATGATGCTGGCCCCCTTGTAGAGCAGCGCATAGTCCCCGATCTGGAGCGAATTGGACTCTTTCGGGTCGTCCTTGCCGCAGGCGGCCAGACTGAGCAGCATCGCCGCCGCAAGCAGGACGCAGAACAACCTTGTGCGTTTCATGTCAGGCCCTCCTTAAAAGCCACTGAGTTTGAATGCCACCAGTTCCATTGCGGACTCGTCCGCTCTGTCTTCGGTCATAATGGCAAGGATGCTGCCGTCAGCCAGCTTCGCGCCGCCGCAGAACCAGGGATAGTCCGTGCCGAACAGGTCGCCGTCATCCGCCTCGCCGAGATAGGTGCCGTCCTTCGTCCAGAGCACCACCTCACGCATATTTCCATCCAGAGCAAGATACCCGTTTGCGGTCTCTGTAATAAAGGTAATGCTTCCCAGGCCGCTTCCGTCGGAATCTGCCAAAGTCATTTGCAGCGCGCCATTGCTGTCATAGACAAACACCTTGTGACCGCTGCCATCCACGGCAGACCCGCAGACATAGATGTGGCTGTCGTCGATCAGCAGATGACTGAGGATATCCACTTCCTGGAATACAATGGGCTCCGTCTTGAGGGCTCCGCCGGAGAGGGTGATCTTTTCACATTCCGGGCCGGAGAACCAGCTGACGCCCCAGGTCCCGGATGGGTGCATGGTGACGTGATCCGGGCCCTCATAGGACGCCGTCTGTGCGCCGTCCTTCCAGCTGATCAGCGGCTCCATAAAATTCGCCAGCCAGAGGGTCCCTGTGGTGTCGGCGGAAATATCCTCATATTCCGCGTCCAGCACAATATCCTCTGCAAAGGTCAGGGATGTGCCGTCGTAATCGTAGCGCTTCAATTCTCCGTCCACCAGAAGGTAAGCCTGATCTCCTGTGACAGCAGCTGCGTGATTGAAGGTCTCCTTTGTGATGATGCAGTCTGTAATAGGCAGCCACTGGCTGCTGAGCGTGTGCGTCCCCACCATGACGCTGCGGGGCTGGGCGGAAAAGGGCTCACCCTCCCAGTACCAGGGGCCATCCTCGTTTCCGGTATCCTCCAGATGGATCGTCAGGCCGGAGAGCAGCTTGTCTACACGCTCATCCTCGTACTCGCCGATGATCTCCATAAATACGGTGGCTCCCGCGCCCTCCACCCGGTTCATATACCGCAGGCAGGGGGAGCCCCAATAGTTTCCTTCTGCTTTGAGGCAATCGATACCGCCGACCTGAGTGAAGTCATAAGCCTGATTGACCGCGTATTCATATTCATCAAAGCCGTAGCTGGTAAGATAGTCGCGGAAGGTATACGGATCTTCCACAGAAACGCGGATCTCCGCATCGACGATGCTTCCATCCTCGCCTTCCTTGGGAAGCGTCAGGATGATCTTGGAGGATGTTTCATCGTCATGAAGGTCGTCCTCCTCATAGACCCAGCCGTCCGCCTCATCGTAAGTAAGATCCCACAGATTTGTATGGATCGTTGTTCCGCTTCCCGCTTCCACAGGAGGCTTTGTCTGCTCGGTTCCTTCCGATGTCGAGCTGGGCTCCGGGTTGTCCTTGCCGCAGGCAGTGAGGCTGAACAGCATCAGCGCCGCAAGGAACAGGCACGACAGCTTGAACTTGGTTTTCATGGCCATTCTCCTCTCTGTCCTTTCTTATTTTTTGTTGCTGAAAAACGGCGTCAGCAGCTCGGCTACCTTGCTGATGGGCATGGTCTGCAGGATCACCTTGCCGGGTCCCCGGACAACGGTATTGAAAATACCCTCTCCGCCCAGGAGCATGTTCTTTGCGCCCTTGACCGCAACCACATCCATGGTGCAGCTCTCCTCCATAGCCGCCAGGTACCCCGTGCTGACCAGAAGCTCCTGTCCGGCGCTCAGGTCATACTCTGCCGCGTGACCGTCGATCTCAATAAAGGCGATCCCGTTTCCGCTCAGTTTCTGCATGATGAAGCCCTCGCCGCCAAAGATGCCGGAGCCCAGTTTTTTCTGGAAGTGCATGGACAGCTCCACACCCTCCTCAGAGGCAAGAAACGCGCTTTTCTGCACAATCATGGACCGGCCGCCACTGATATTCAGAGCCTTGATGGCCCCGGGAAAGCTGGAAGCGAAGGCGATGAACCCGTCCCCACCCTCTGCGGTGAACTTGTTCTGGAATGCGGAATCACCGGACACCAGCCGCCCCAGCATCTTCTTCATACCGCCTCCGGTGGTGGTTTCCATTTTCATATTTGGGCTCATCCAGCTCATGCTGCCGCTCTCCGTGATCATGGATTCGCCTGGGGACAATTCACATACGACGACCGGCAGATTTTCTCCTAAAATTTCATACTTCTTCATGGTGGAGCTCCTTTCATTTTCGTTGTTTTCTATTGCTCCAAGGTATTCTTATCCGTTGATTGCGCCGCCGCAAAACTCGCAGCAGCCGCTGGCATCCGGTGTGGTGGTCGCCCCGCAGTACGGACAGGTCACCGCCGCCTTGGGTGCTGCTGCCGCGGCCGCTTCCTCCCGCGCCTGCTGCCGGACCTGCAGCAGCGCATCCCGGATCTCACAGCCCATTTCCTCATATTGCCGGTATTCCACGCTGGAGCGCACCTCCTCCGCGTTGGAGGTCAGGGAGCCGCCGCCCATTCCGCCGGCTTTAGCCCGGAGACCCCCGCGGGGTCTGCGCATGGCGTCGGGCCCACCCAGCAGTGTTTCCTCATCGTTATCCACTGAGCTGCTGTTGAGTTGAAAGCGGATCTCGCTGAAATAGGGATTGTTGACGTTGATCACGATGTAGAAATCGTAGGAATAGGCATACCGTTTGGGATTGAAGCTCTGCCGCTCTCCATCCTTATCCCTGTATTCGATCTCCGTCCTGCGCTCGTCGATGTCCAGCTTGCAGCCGGTCACATCGGAGAAGGACAGCACATCCGGATTGGCCTCCTCCCAATTTCTGGCAGAGGTGACCATAAACAGACCCGCATCCTCGTCCAGCAGCACCTTGGTACGCTCACCCAGAGTACGGGTGGTGCGAAAAGAGGATACCTTGGCTTGATTGGCCTCCCGGTAGGTCAGCTGCTCCTGGATCTCCGCCACCGTGCTCTGGCGGCGGTCGCTGAACCAGGGGGAGAGCTTGGCGGCGCATTCCTTGCACAGATTGCCGTCCTCCAGCTTGCGGTTGCCCAGCAGCCCGATCTCGCCGCCGCAGACCGAGCATTCCTTTTTATCAAATAGTTTTCCAAAGAGCCCCATCATCTGCACCCCTTTCTGAAGCCGCTTACGCGGTACCCTTCATCTGCATGGCGCCGTAGACATACAATCCCGGCAGCAGAAGATTGAGCACCAGACTGGTGATGCTGAACTGGCCTCCGCCTACAAGGCCAATGATAATGGAGATGATCGCTAAGATCGCAATGATAATGCCCCATTTGACGCAGGAAGCGGCCTTCTGGGGTGCGCTGCAGGCCCCGATGCCCTTGATGCCCGCGATAAACTGGATTACAGAGGCAACCGTTACAAGAATGGAACTGGCATAGAGCAGGCCGGTACCCTCCGCGCTCCCCGACAGGGCTGCCAGGGCGCTGACGCCGAGAATGGCGATGACGCCGGCGATGGCGGCGATGATGCCGCCGATGATCATGAGAATGGATGTGACTTTCAAAATCTTCTGACCTTTCATTTGTAGTACCTCCTATGTTCTGTTTTTATGGATCGATTTGCGTACTATGGCTGTTCATCCAGCAGGCACAGGGCCAGCTCTGTAAAATACGCCCGGAGCTGCTTCGCTGTTTCCTGATCCAATTTCTTCTGTTGCTGTTTGCCGTCAGAGTAATAGAGGGTGCAGGCAGGCTTTTCAGAGCTGCCGTCCGGCTGCTGCTCCAGACGGATCTCCTCCGCAAACGCGGTGAAGGCATCCCACTCCTCATCTGACACGGCCCAGTCACTCCAGATCTCCTGCTTCCGACCGGACGGGGTAAATCTGGCCCGGAGGATATAGGGGGCGTCCTCTCCGTACACAACAGACGGACCCCGGTCGAATTGGAAGAAATAGTCTTTGGAGAAGAGAGCCCCGGACTGCCCCATATAGAAGCCGCTCAGCTCCGGCGGGTCATAGCGGGGGATCTCCCGTCCAATGGGGTCGGCCAGCTCCTCCAGCAGAGCGATCAGCGTATGGATACGGCGGTCGTTTGGCGGATCATAACGGATGCTCCGTGTTCCGTCTTCTGTGCTCCAGGTCAGGATCAGGCTGGTGGAGTCCCCGCCATCCATGACTTCGATCCCCGGTGGCAGCTTCACCTCACGCCGGTTTTCCGGGATGGGCTCCATCAGCGGGTAGAGCTCCAGAATGATCTGCTCCACATCCGACCACTGAGCCGCGGTGATGGGGACATTCTCTTTGGTGGACGGATGATACCAGTCCTCGTCCTCCGCCGTATCCGGAGCAAGGGCCGGATAATAGCTTGTTTCCAGAATGGCCTCCGGCGAAAGCGTGATGGCAAAATCCGCTCTGGCAACCATGCCGCTGGTGTGGCTGTATGTGACGCCGGTCAAGGTACCGGGCGGCACGGCAGATTTCTTCTGTATGGATGAATCACCTCCCTGATGACCTCTGAAACAATATCCCGCAGCCGCCAGAAGCAGGAACAGACCTACAACAGAAAATACGGCGGTTTTTCTTCCACGGGTCATCCCTGCACATCGCCATCGTCAAAGGGATCGCCGCACTCCGGGCAGAACTTGGGCGGATGGGCGGGATCATCCGGCTCCCAGCCGCATTTGTCGCATTTGTACTGGGGCACGCCGGCGGGCTTTTTCGCCCCGCACTCCGCGCAGAATTTCCCTTTGTTCACCGCGCCGCAGGAACAGGTCCAGCCGTCCGCTGCGGGCCGGGGCTTGCCGCACTCTGGGCAGAATTTTCCGGTGACGGCCGCACCGCAGGTACACTGCCAGCTCTCTGCTGCCGGCTTGGGCTCCGGCTTTTTGCTGCCGCAGTTAGGGCAGAAGCTGCCGGTGATGCCGCTTTGTCCGCAGGCGCAGGTCCAGCCAGGGGCGGCAGGCGGGGGCGTGGGTACAGGTGCGGGGGTGGGCTGAGCCTGCTGCTGCGCGCCCATCTGATAGAGATTCTGGGCGTTCATGCCGCCCATCTGTCCAGCCATCCCCATGCCCATAAAAGCCATAGCGGGACCGGCATTGGGGTTGCTGGCCGCGGACTGCATGGCGCTGGCCTGTGCGCCCACCAGATGGGCCGCCGCCCGGGTGGGGTCCATAAAGGCCGCGTTGCGCTGCAGCTCTTTGATCATCTGCTCATCTTCCTCGTTGGCCTTGACGCTGGAGACGCCAAAGGAAACGATCTCCATGCCCCGCAGGTCCCGCCACCGGGAGGAGAGCTGCTCGTTGAGGGCTTCTGCCAGCTCCAGGGTGTGACCAGGGAGAGCGGAGTAACGGATACCCATTTCCGAGATCTTTGCGAATGCGGGCTGCAGGGCGGTGAGCAGCTCCGTCTTCATCTGCCCCGCGATCTGCTCGGTCTTAAAGTCCTCGCTGACGTTGCCGCAGACATTGGTATAGAACAGCATGGGGTTTTTCAGGCGGATACTGTACTCGCCGAAGCAGCGGATGGCGATATCGATGTCGATACCCGCCCGCTGGTCCACCACCCGGAAGGGGACGGGGCTTGGGGTTCCGTACTTGTTGCCGGTGAGCTCCTTGGTATTGAAATAGTAGATGCGCTGGTCCTTGGGGGCCTCGCCGCCGAAGGTGAAGCGCTTGCCGATGTTCTGGAACACGCCCTTGATGGATTCGCCCAGATCGCCGGAGAAAAGGCTGGGCTCGGTGGACATATCGTAGGTGTACTCGCCCGGCTCGGCGCACATATCCACCACCTTGCCCTGCTCCACGATGAGCATACACTGGCCGTCTGCCACCGCGATGACAGAGCCGTTGGTGATGATGTTGTCATCCCCCTTGGTGTTGCTGGAGCGGCCCGTGACCTTCTTTTTTCCTTTGACGGCCAGTACATCCGCGGGAATCGCTTCGCAGTAGAAGAATTCCTTCCACTGGTCGGCCATCACGCCGCCGGCGGCTCCCAATGCAGCTTTGATCAGTCCCATAATGCGGTCTCCTCTCTTGTTTTATTTTGTTATGGTGTCAGGAATGTCCACCCATCCACCAGATACCCGTTTGTGTCGGTGATGGGCCAGAGGTACCAAAAATCCTCCCAGGAGCGCTTGATGTGCAGGCACAGGTTCGGTACGCCTTCCGGGATCGTCAGGGAAAACCACCGAGGTTCATCAATGTTGAGCGTTTCGTCGTACAGGATCTCGTCCGTGACCCAATCCAGAAGCCGTCCGCTGTCATCCCACAGGGGCTCGCCCGTACAGAACCGGATCTGTGTTTCATACCAGCGCCCCACCACCAGCAGCCTGTCCAGTCCATCCGGCTCCAGCTTTGTGACCGGCAGTACCTCCAGCCATGCGGATACATCGTCCGGTGGGTTGGGCCAGTAGAAAATCAGGCTGTCAGACGGTTCCTCATACAAAGCCGTCTGCAGCGTTTCCGGCAGGAATGCGTCTACCCGCTGGTAGACCGCCGTGCGGACTGCCGGAGCGCCGTCCGTCTCATAATGCTCCTGGAGATACAGCGTATCCGGATCGGTCAGCGTGAGAAAGAACTCCGCGCCGGTATCATCGTGAAAGAGCCGGACGCTCCAAAGCTCGTTGGAGAGGCCGTGGAACAGCGGTTCCTCCAGCAGCTCCGTCCGAAGCTCGACTTCCTGCCGGTATTCCGGCTCATCCGTATCCAGAAAGTCCGCGAAGTAATAATCCGCGCTCAGCACATATCCCTCGATGGCGTCGCTCCACCTGCTTTCAAAAACCAGCGTGGAGGCCAGGCCTTCTTCCCGGACGTTATAGCTCCAGCCCTCCACCTCGCCTGTGGTCATGTGCCATGTCCCATGCAGATTTGCGATGCACAGTTCGCCGCCCGGGCCCGGCCGCTCCGCTTTTTCAAAATAGAACCGGTCCCCATAGAAGGATTCCAAAATGATGCGGCCATCTTCAATGCGGCCATTCATCTCACCATCTTCATCGCCGTCCGAACTTGTCAGCCGCAGGGTGTGATCCGCGCCGAGCCACCAGGTCCCGCTGCCCAGATAGCTGTTGAAGCTGTCGCCCAGGACCTCACGGAATTGCGCCGTTCCGTCCTCGTTGAGAAAGAGATCGGCCCACCACCGCTCCGTGGGCATCTGGCTCACCTCTGTGCGATCAAAGAGATCGTTGTAGGACTCGTGCTGTACAGCCGTCCAATAGGTACCGCCCAATGAACTGTCGGAGTTATGGTCGGACGGAGGGGCGGAGGTCGCTGTGTCATCAGGAGACTCGGGCGGCCCTTCTTCTCCGCCGCCGGGGGTGCCGCCGCAGGCCGTCAGGCAGAGCGCCAACAGCAAGGCCAGCATAGACATCCATACTCGTTTCATCTCACTGCACACCTTGACATCATCATTTTCCTGTTTGCAGTTACTTGCATGACGACACCTCTTTTCTTTCTGTTTTTGTTTCTCTGCGCTCTACTATGGTTTCATTTTACCGGGTGCCGCTGTTTTGCGCCCTACCCGCAGCGGGTAGTTTTTCGGACAAAACGCAAAAAAGCGGAGCGGCATTTGCCGCTTCGCTTGGTAAGAATATCCTGTTATTATTCCACATACCGATAGAGGAAGGTGACGATCTGGGCGCGGGTGCAGTTGTTATCCGAACCGAACAGGCCATTGCCGATCCCGCCAGTGATGCCCTTGTTCGCCGCCCATGTGACCGCGTCGGCATACCCCCATTTCAAAATGATTTTTGCCTATCTCAAAGGGATTGCAGACTGGCGGCCAAATAGTCCAGAGATACATCATAAAACACAAAGTCGTCGATCTCGCCCCTACGCTTAGCCTCGATGGCGCGGCTCACAGCCTCCGGCTGTCCTTCGGGGCACATCAGCATGAGCCGGCAGTGGGGCGTGACTTCCCGCAGCCATGCGCACAGGGCCAGACAGAAGTCGATGCCGTGATCGCCGTCCTCGGAGACCTCCAGCAGTGCCCCAGAGGCCAGATGGCTGCGGATGGCCACATCCGCGTTGGCATAGTCCGGCTCATAGCACAGCTGTATTCCCGGGGCGTCCCGCACTTTCGCCATCAGGCCCTGAGCCAGCGATGCCCGCCGCATAATCAGGAGCACAGTTTTCAGCCTCCCCACCTCCCATACCTTCTGTATTACAGATTTATTGTAGAGCTTATTTCGAATTTGCACCCTACCCGCTGCGGGTAGTCTTTTCCCTGAAACAAAAAATCCACCGGCACAAAGCCGGTGGATAGGAAGTGCAATTCTTTAATACAGGGGATTGATCCAGCCGTTGGAGATCATGTAGAAGGCCAGATCCACCGCCTTGGTAAAGCCGGTCTTGCCCAGCATGTTCATCTTGTGATACTTGACGGTGTTTTCGCTGATAAACAGCTCCTGGGCGATCTCTTTGTTGGTCATGTGCCTGCACATCAGCCGGAGCACCTCCATCTCCCGGTCGGTAAGGGGGGCCTCCCCCTGGGGCATGGGAATGGTCCTGGGCTCCGGGAAACTGCTGCCCCCCGCCATCACCGTCCGGGCCACCTCCAGAAAATCGTGCAGGCTCCGGCTTTTGTAGACAAAGCCGTTGGCCCCGGCGGCCCTGGCCCGGGGGATATAGGTGATCTCGTCAAAGGCGGTCATGACGATGATCTTGACCTCCGGATCTGTTTTGCGGATGGCCTCCACCGCCTTCAGCCCAGAGGCGCCGCCCTCGGTGCAGACATCCATCAGCACCAGTTCCGGATGCAGATGCTTACAGAAATCCAGGGCATAGTCTGCGTTGGGCACTTCGCCCACCACGGAAAAATCTCCCGCCGCCGTCAGCGCCGTGGTCAGCGATTCCCGCATGGAAACGTGATCCTCCACAATCAGAACGTTTGTCATTTCTCCACAGCCTCCTTTGGAACAGACAGTTCGATTCGGAATCGGGGGACAGTATAGAGCTCCATTCTTCCGCCAAGCTGACGGACCCTACGGCGCATCCCGCTGATGCCACCGCCCTCCCGGATGGGTCCGGCGGGCGGGATGCCGTTGTCGGTGACCGTCATGCGCCAGCAGTCATTCTGGAAAAAGTGGAACTGGATGCGGGTGGCATACCCGTGGCGCACGGCGTTGGTGACACATTCCACGGCGATCTCGGCAAAACTGTCCGCCACCGCCCCATCCTCCGGCAGCGCGCCCTGGAACTCCACCGACACCTCCATGCCCTGGAAGGTCTCCCGCAGCATCTCCAGACGATGAGCAGGGCTGGGCGTGGGATCTTCCCGGAGGGCCGTGGGAAGGCTGCGGGCAAAGTCCAGCAGCAGCGACTCATCCATCTGCCGGTCATCCCGCAGCGCCCGGAGCAGCAGGCTGATCCGCTGTCCCAAAAGGTCATGTACCCTCGCCTTGCTTCGGGCGATCTCCTCCGCTTCACAGATGGCCTGTAAATGCGCAATGGTGCTGCGAAGCTCCTGTCCGCGCTGCTCAAGTGCCTGGTTTTGCCGGGCAAGAAAGGTCACTGCGTCCCAATGCTCCGTGACATCATCGGCAGTCAGCAGAAGCATGGTCCGGCGCCCCATGGGGAGCTCATGGGCGGAAAAGCTCCATACAGAGGAATCGGGGAGGCGAAACACCTGCTGCCCACCCAGAACTTCCCGTGCGCAGCCGCTGCACAGCGGGCCGCACTCCAGCAGCCGCTGAAACAGCCTTCCGTCCTGTACCGGCTGCCCCGTCATCTGCCGTGCCAGCGTCTCCATGCTGCGGTTGCACAGCAGGAGCTCCCCCGACCGCCGAAAAAACAGCAGACCGGTATGCAGGGTATCAATGGCTTCCTTGACGGATACGGAGGAGAGCTGTGTGTAGAGCTCCCGCCGACGCAGCAGGCAGATATGCACGCTGCGCAGCAGGAAGAACGCCATGCTCATCAGAAAAAAGATGGGATAGGCGGGCCCTGTGACCGTCTCTGTCAGGGGGAGCAGGACAGCCGCCCCGCCCACGGCAAAAAACGGCCAGATCATTTCCATCCCCACCGCAGCGGTGGTTCCCAGCACCGCAGTCAGCAAAAACACCGCCTGCCGGACAAGGCCGTAGGCGCTGGGCGCCAAAAAGCCGCAGAACAGCCCATACTGCACCTGTGCAAGAAGGGCGGCGAAGAGGAACAGCACCCCGAGGATGGCGCACTCCATCCCATTTTCCACCCGGCGCACCCAGCCGGTGGGCAGACGTCGGATGCTGTAAGAGATGGCCCTTGTTTGAAACACGATGCACAGGGCGGCCGCCATCACCAATGTGGTCAGCGCCCAATGGGGAAACCGGTAAAATTCAGCCACAGGACTCACCTCCCAAGGGCAGCGTCATGCAGATCCCAACGGCATCGTCCAGATCCTTGCAGGCGATCTGACCGCCCAGTGCAGCCGCCGCCGTCGTCAGTTCCTCCGAAAAGCGCCATTGTCCGGGATCACCCCCCGGAAGAAAGCGGAAAACCAGATGGGCGCCCTCCGGCTCCAGATACCCCAGCAGAGGAGAGGCGTTCTCCCTCAGGGCCCAGGATATGGCTTCAAAGGCAAAGTCGTAGCACAGTGCCGCCCTGCGGATCTCCAGCACTCCACGCTGCCCGCAGCGAATGAGCAGCTGCAGCCCCGCATAGCGGGCCAGTTCTGCCAGCTCATCCAGATAAATGCTCAATTCCTCTCCGGGCAGTCCATCCCCCTGACGTGCCAGGAAAAACAGATTGCATCTGCGTTTGATATGGCACAGGCAAAGAGTGATGTAGGCGGTCAGGTCCCGGGGATGGGGCGTATCCGGCAGAGCCTCGATCAGCCGTCCCAATGTCTGGATGCGGCGCTCCATGTCCCGGTCCAGCTGTTCAAACATGGTGCGGTTTGTCTCCGCGGCCAGCAGGCGCTTTTTCACATCGCCCTCCTCACGCAGCAGGGCGTTGACCGCCTCCAGACGGGCCTGCACAGCCAGGATTTCCTTGCGCAGCCGGTTGAGCTGGGAGAGGTCCTCCTGCCATACCGCCATACCGCCATGAATGGGGACTGCGTGAAGCTGGGTGTCGCTGTCCCGCAGCAGCGGATGGGTCATATCCATGGAGATCCTCCGCCAGATGGAGCGGGAGACGGGAGGCGCGCCCCGGGAGGACAGGACGGTGCGGCCCTGCTCATCCAGCAGCGTCAGCCCAATGGGAGCGGCGGTGAACAGGCGCTGATACTGAAGATTGACCGGGATAAACCCCGCGTGGAGGGCCGACTCAAAAAACAGGGCGGACAGCACGCAGATGTTCACGGTAAGATCGCTCTCCCACGCCAGAGGCACCCGCCTGATGTAAGCAGTGATGTAGGCCAGAAGCCCCGCGCAGAACAGCAGCGGAACCACCCTGCCGGCCCAGTAGGGGCTATACCGCCCCCTGCGGAGCAGCTTCCAGACTGCGCAGGCCAGGAACAGGATGGATAAAGCCGTTACGCCCCAGTATCCCGGACCGTACCGGTAGTCTGAGGCCCAGTCCCCGACCGGGTCAAAACGAAATACCAGCTGGTGGAGATCGTTTGTGAGTACCAATAGCACAGAGAGGGCATAGCAGGCCAGAGGCGGCCACAGAGGGCGCAGCGGCTTTTTCTCACCCTCCGGATGATCCAGGATCACGGCCAGATACAGCAGCGTTACCGGAAGGGCAAGCTGAAAGATGTAATAGCCGTACCAGCACATCCGGCACAGAAGCCCATCTGCTGTCAGCTGATATTTGAACAGGCGCAGCAGCAGCCATCCCACCATCAGCCAGCCCATGACCCCGACTACTCGGCGGACATCCCGGCGGATCATCCGATGGGATACCGTCCCCTTCCATAACAGGATGGCGGCGACGATGAGCAGGGCGGATAAAATATGCTCCCGGAGATCTGCTGTGGTATAGCGCCGGATGTGGAGCACCTGCCGGCGCAGGTCCCGGCTGCTATCCCCGGTCAGTTCCAGAAACCAGCCGTAGTCCTCCTCGCTCAGGGTATGGGCCGACCGGTAATCGCTGGGAAAATCAGCCGGTCTCTCTCCGTCCGCCAGGGGCAGCCCTGCTGACAGAAGGGTTTCATCCAGCCCCGGCTCCAGCGTCAGAGGGACATCGGAGAGCAGCCCCATACGGCAGGACAGCGTGCCCTCCGCCGGCACGATGATCTCGTAATTTCCTCCGTTCCGGTTCCACGCGGCAGCCTCGCAGTCCAGACAGATCAGAATGGGGGCGTCCGGCGCCTCCAGCCGGAATTTTCCGTTCTGGCCAAGGTGTTCCAGCAGCTCCAGCGCGTCACGCTTGGAGGGCGCCTCCCGGTCCAGCCCGTAGGACAGGGCGCCCAGAGCAAGCATATTGCGGATCGCGGAGCTGCTGCTGATGCCGATGGGAACCGGGCTGTCCCAGAGGCTGTTCCAGCCGGTGACGACGGCGTCCGTCCGGCTGCGGTCCACCGCCAGGATCACGGTGGCCGTGACATGAGGATACCAATACCGGCCGATGCCCCGCTCCAGCGCCGGGATGGCCTGTACATCAAAGCAGGCCACGGCGCTGCCCCGGCTCACCTCCGAGTAGAGGGTATCCTCTGCCGTCTGAAGGGAATACCCGGGGAGGAAGGGAACGAGAGCCGCGCTGTATGCCTCAGCGCCCTCCGCTCCGGTGATCAGACGGTCCCCTGCGTCCACCGTGCCGCACCCAGCCAGGATCAGGCACAGCAGGAGGAGCGGCAGCCAACGCCCCTTCATGGAGCCACCGGCTCCCCGGACTCCTCCATCCGGCCGGCACACTCCCGGCACAGATCCATCTCATCGCAGATGAGGAAACAGGCGTCGCAGACCAGCCGACGGCAGATGGGGCATTGGCTGAACCGCTCCCTGGCCTCCTGACTGGCCGCCTGCTTGGCCCGCTGCTTTTCCCGCTGATAGATGGCGTCATAGAGTTCCTTCTTCTCCCGGTGTTCCGCCGCCTGCAGCGCTTTGGAAAAGGGGATGATGCTGCTGTACCAAAATTCTCCGCACACCTCGCAGCGGATGGAAAAGCAGAAATACTGGGGCGTGGACCGGTCCTCTAAGTGGCTGGACAAGAGATTCGTCATATTCCGCACCTCCTCGTTTCTACTCCTATTATAACAGGAGTAAGGGGGAGAGTATATGGTCCGTCGGATACTTTTTTCCACTTTTTCGCAAAGGTATCCATTGGATAATAGAGAAAGCGCACAAAACCAGAGGACTGGTTTTGTGCGCTTTGCTGTGATGGAGAAACTTGTCTTAGAAAAGCTCCTGAAGCCTTCCGCAGCGGCGGAGCAGATCGATGTAGAGCATCAGCTCATCCCGGGAGGCCACCCCCAGCTTCTCGTAGATGCTCCGGTTGTGCTTGCGGACCGTACTCATGCTGATAAAGGCCAGGTCCGGGATCTCCGCGATCTCGTGCCCGTCGATGTAGTAGCGCAGGATATTCCGCTCCGCCTCGGTCAGCAAATCCTTCCGCTCCACAAACTGGTCGAACAGTTCCGCAATGTTGGGAGGAAGCTCTCCCTGCTCCAGCCGCTGATTCCGCGCCCGGGCATTGAGGAACTCCGCCAGCTCATCCAGCTCCGAGATGCCCGAGGACATCCCCTGTTCCGGCCCCTCCGCCTGCTGGAACCGTTTCAGACTGTCGGTGATGGGCCGGACAAATCGCCGGGACAGGAAGGAGGACAGGGCCAGCAGCACCAGGAGCAGTCCCAGGGCCGCAATGATCCAGGTCTGCTGGACGCCGGCTGTGTAGGCGGCATAGCTCTCCTGGGGGATCAGGATGGCAACGGCCCAGACGGTGTCCTCCGGTTTCCCTCTGGAGATGGGTATGGTCTGGTGCAGGCCGATATACCGTCCAGCGCCTGTGTCGTATTCGTTATAGTATCGCCCCTGATGGATGGCCAGAGTCTCCTGACCGTCCAGGTAGGTGCCGTTGACGCTGCCCACCAATCCATCCGGCAGCAGCAGACGGCTGTCCTGGACCGGAGCCAGCACGGTGACGGCGGAGCCGAACTTTCCCTCCAGGGTGGGATAGGAAAACTGGAAATACAGGGCGCTGAGCTCTACCCCGCACACGCCGTACACCGTTCCGTCGCTCCCCACAATGGGGACACACAGCAGCATAGCGGATTCCCAGGTATCCTTTAGATCGATCCGGCGGGACCAGAAGTATCGGTCGGCAGGCCGGCTCAGCGGTGCATCCATCAGCTCCCGGCAGCCCGGGATCTGATCGGTGTCAAATTCCAGATTCCATCGGTTGTGCAGTTCCAGATCCTTTTGACGGGCGATGTCCGGGATGCCGCGGAAGTAGACCACTGTAGGGGCTACCGGATTACTGGCGCTGAGGTTGGTGTAACGCAGGTAGAGCCCGCTTCTGGAGTGATCTGCCACCTCCAGGGTGGTATTGGCCGTGGCATTCAAAATTACATAAGCTCCGTTGCAGTTGGCGGTCTGGAGGGTGGTATTGACCAGCGGGTGCATGATCTGCTGCAGTTTCAGCAGCCGCTCCGGATCATCGTTGACCTCCTGCAGCGAAATGCCCTCCTGTACCAGCGCCCCCTCGATCTCCCGGCTGAGCTCCTTGGAGAGATTTAGGCTCTGGGCGGTCAGATGGTCCAGTTGGCTGGCCAGCGTATCTCCTGTGTTGCTCAGGTGGAGCTCCATTACCTCATGGAGCTGCTCATCATCCCGGGAGAAGGCCCCAGCGATGGACAGCAGAAGGATCACCGCCGCGAAGACCACCAGGATCATGGACACCCAGTAGAGCATCAGCTTTCGCTGCATCCCTACGCTCTGCTTTTTGGCAAAGGCGTTCAACGCCCGGAGTTCTTTCAGTCTGTTGCGCACGGTGGTTCCTCCTCTCTTACAGGTTATCGCTCCATGATCTCCCGGAAGGACTGGAGCCGCTCTGCGCTGATCTGCTCCAATCCGGTTTCTCCGGCCCCCAGATAATCCTGACGGCCCAGCGCAAGCTGTGAGCGCACCTGATCTTCCAGGGTCGTTTCCAGACTCAGGTAGCTCTCCAACTGGGGCGGCACATAGAATTTATAGTTTTGCTGGGTATCCAGATAGGCCTGATAGAGAGAGGCATATTTGGCGCTCTCCAGCCCTTCAATGGCCTTTGGCAGCTCCGTTTCAAATGCGGCCTGGGTCACCGGCATGTAGCCTGTCCGGGTCGCGAACTCCACATTGTGCTCCGGCTCGATGAGCCATTTGAGAAAGGTCACCGCGGCCCGCTCCCGCTCCGGGGTGGAGCGGACGGTACAGAAGCCCGCGCCCCGCTGCATCACCAGCTTTTCTCCGTTTTCAAACACCGGGCAGGGCCGGGAGATGATGGTGATGTCCTCAGAGGTGTTGTCCGGATAGGTCACCACATCGCTGTAATAGAGGATGCTGGCAGAGGAGGCCACGCTGACGATGCTGTCGCCGGTGCGGATAGACTCGGTGGCGTACCCGCCCTTGAGCCAGACGCCGCCCCGCAGGGCGGCCCGGGCCAGCGGCTCCCACGCCGCCTGGAATGCGGGGCCAAAGGCCAGCTTGTCACCCTGGAAGAAATCCTCGCCCAGGGATTCCGCCCCCACCTGGAAATAGTTGAAATAGTAGTCGTGAACGAACATGGACTTGGCGTCGCCCGGAATATCCGGCGTCTGAGCGTCGGTCCAGTCCGCATAGACCTCTGCTGCCTTGAAAAGCCCCTCCCAGGTGTCCAGATCCTCGATCGTTACACCGGTAGCCTGGGAGAAGCGGTCGAAGATCGTCTGGTTGATATACATGATCTCTGTGGATTTGGCCACCGGCAGCACCACCAGACGGTCATTGACCGTCCCCTCCTCCAGAAAGGCTGGGAGGAAGGCGGACAGCTCCTCCTGGCTGAAATAGTCCCGGTAGTCCACCAAAATGCTGTCGTCGGGCAGGGCCATCACCGTCTTGGGATAGGAGATGAAGAGGTCGGGCAGCTCCGGAGCTCCCGGCTCTCCGTTGGCGGCGGCCAGCACCAGCTCGTGGATGGTGTTGGTGTTGGACACGGAGGTGACCTGCACGTTGATCCGCTGCTCCTTTCCCACCGTCTGGTTGAACGCATCGATGAGGTCGTTGAGTGGGGAATCTGTCTGACCGCCATAGACATGCCAGACCGTAATGGTGGTCGGCGTCTCTTCTTTTTTGGCCGTGTCGGAACAGCCCGCGCAGCAGTAGGCCAGCAAGATACCTGCCAGCAAAAACGCCGCAATTCTTCGTACCTTCACATCGCATCACCTCGTTTTCATTATATCTGCTGAGGGTAAAAAAAGCCAGTTGAAACAGGATACTTTATTGAATTCATTTCGTGGAGTATCCATTTCCATTCAGTATAACATGGATTCCATAAACCTGCACTATCCGCAGCAGGTAGTTTTCATCGTTCAGGTTTTTCTTTTGATATCGTTGCCTTATCCGGGTGGATCAGAGTGATGGGCAGCCCCTTTTTTCTGGCATAGTTGACGGTCATTCCCGTTCCGCTGCGGATAGAACGGTCGTTGTCATAGACTGCCAGTAAGTAGCCTGCACGGTCCACCATATACTCGTTGCGTCTCCGGTAATTGACCGCCGGGGGCGCTTCTTTATTACCCACGATAACCGTTTCCGCACTGTGTCGGATCAGAAAAGACATACGGCTGCGGCTGCGATCTTCCCAGTCTGTGTCGTGGCCCTCAAAGGGCAGAGCGATCTTCAGTTGGATCTCGCTATATTCCGGCTGTTCTTTGAGCCGCAGCAATATCTCCCCGGCCCACATATCCACGCCCAGAGCGCCGCCTACCCAAAACTGGCGAAAGCCTTGCTCATAGAGCTGGATCAACTGATCCCGGATGCGTTTCTTGATCCGCTTGCAGCCGTTGTTGTTTTCATCATATTTGAAGCGAAAGCGTGTCGATCTATGGCCGGTGATGGCACAGGCAAGTCCCCTTGTCATATTGACACCTCACATAACATCGAACAAAATAGTGTTTTAATTATATATTGACGCTTTATAAGCGTCAATAATGCTTTAGGGTTAATTTTAGTATGCGCTGCCTTCGGATAAACTAATTCCGTAAGGTGGTGATAACTCTGGAATGGGATTTTGACTTTTCCGAGCGCATGGAAAACCTGTCTTATGCTATCGGATACTATCGCAAGAAAAAGGGATATTCCCAGGAACAGTTGGCAGAGATCCTTGATATTAGCCGCCAGCATCTCGCGTCCGTTGAAGCGCCCGGCATGAGTCATGGCCTGTCTCTGGATCTGCTGTTTAGGATAGCCACCGTCCTTGAAGTGGAGCCGTATCTGCTGCTGAAATTTCGACTTGAGAAGTAAGATTTTTCATTAAGATGATGATAAGTCTTTTCTCTGACCTAAATCTCTGATAGAGTGAGTCCTTCTGGGTGGTTCACAATGAACCGCTCCTGGGTCCAGCGAATGGGCGCAGTTCTCCCTTGGCGGAAGATTTTGAAATTGCCATTGATTCAGAGAGTGGTTTGTACTACATTTTGGTACAAACCACTCTCTCTTTTATTTCACGGTATAGAGATTGGAGGTGCTGCTCCCATTCGGCCTGTGCCGGGAAGCCTTTTTCAGATAGCCGTGCTGCTCCAGATCGTGCAGCGCCCGCTTGACCGTGGAGCGGGACAGCTTCATGTCCGAGGCAATGGTCTTAATGCCCGGCCAGCACTTTCCCTCGGCATCGGAGCGATCCCGCAGGTACATATAGACCGCCTTCGCTCTGGAGGGAAGCTCAGTGTCGGCGTAAATCGTTCCGAAGTAACTCATCGTTCCTCCTCTCCGAATGTCTTCATTTGCTTTCCTCTTTTTACAGCCCTCTCCTGAGCCGGAGCATGGGCGATGCCGCCCCGGCTGGATACCGCATAGCCGCGGCTTTCGTCCATCTCCTCCGGCTCACTGAGCTGCGGGAGATTCCGCTCCAGATCCACCCGGTTGGCATAGGCCACCGCTCGGTTGGCTCTCTCCGGCACCACATACGGCTCCCCGAAGGTAATGCCCCAGTTTAAGAAGAGTTGGAGCCGGGTCCGCATGGGATGAGTGCCGGTTTTCATGACGATAAAGCTGCCCTTGGGAATGGATTTTAGCTCGTCGGGCGTCAGCAGGGCGCGCTCCATCATCTGCAGGCTCTGGCTGGGATCGTTCTTGCCACGGCTCACCGAGCCGGAGAGGACGGTGCGGCTGCCCAGGGCTTTGGACAGCACTTCGGCGGTCTGGCTGTTGGGTGCAAAGCCGCCGAAGATGGTGTCCTGGCAGTTGTCCTGAATGATCTCGCAGCCCTCTTTCCCGTAGTTTTTTTCGAGCTGCGCTAAGGACTGGATGATCGGCACGAGCGTTAACCGGCGAGAGCGTCCAGCGGAGAAAAGGGGCAGTATATCAAACGGGGGCATGGTGCCGAATTCGTCACAGAAAAGCACCACCCGGTTTTTCAGCTTGCCGCCGTTCTCATCGGCCACAGCGAACAGCTCCCGGCTCAGGTTCTGGATCATGAGACCGGCCATGAAGTTCTTGGTTGTGTCTTCTTCCGGCAGGATCAGGAAGATGGCAGACTTCTCCGAAGCAAACTTCTCAGCGTCAATGGCGCTGTCGAAGCACAGGATCTGCTCCAGCTCGCTGTCCAGAAAGGCATTCAAGCGGGACAGCACGGTGGACATGACGGAGGCCATTGCCTGCTCGGCGCTGTTGAGGGCGGCACCGGCAAACCACCTCGCCTTGTGATCCGGCGGCAGTTTTGCCATCAGGAGCTGGAAGTGGCTCTTGCCCTTGACACGGCTGGGCTCCAGCAGATCCTGCACCAGCTTGAACACGGAGACGATATGGCGGCGCTCCTGGGGGTGGTCTTTATCGGGCGGCAGGAACTCGGCCAGCATCAGGATGACCGAGGTGAGAAGCCCTTCCGCCGCATCGTAGAAGAAAGCGTTCTGGCCGCGGTTGCTGTCATCGCCGTCCGGATTGACGATGGTCTTGGACAGGATTTTGGCGTATTTCTCGGCCTTGGCCCGGGCCGCGAGATTGTTCGGGTCACTCCGGGCAATGTCCATATACCGGTTGACCAGCGTCAGCAGATTGTTACCGTCTGAGCGGGTGGGATTTCGCAGGTCGATCACGGCCACATTCTGATACCCATAGCAGTTCTTGGCAATGGCGCCGTAATTGCGGGCGAGGTCGCCCTTGCTGTCCAGCGCCAGCCAGCTCATGCCGCTGGCGCAGGCGTACTCCAGATTGGGATAGAGAAAATAGGCGGTCTTGCCGATGCCGGAAGCGCCGATCATCAGGCAGTGGATGTCATCGCTGTCCACGAGGGCGGTGAGTTCGCCTTTCTTTCCCTTGCACCCCAGCACCAGCCCCTGCTCCGTGGGCAGGTTCTGGCCGCTGCGCCATTTCTTCACCTCGAAGGGGACATGGGCATAGGTCTGCCGGATCTCTTTGGCTGTGGCCCATCTTGCGGTGCCGTGCTGGCCGTCGCCGACCGTTTTGGATTTGATCCCGCTCAGGGTGTAGTAGTGGGACAAGGCGGCCAGACAGCCGATGACCAGAAACATCAGCCCGCCAGCGGCCAACAAAATCAGGACTTGGTGTGGCATGGTTAACCCCTTTCAGGGCACACCACTTCCTGCTCAGTTACATACTTCTGAATGCGCACATCACTCTTGTTACGGCCTACTTCGGGCGAACAGGAAGTGGTGTGCGTTGTTGTTATTTACTGCATGACTTGTGCGTAGGACGGTTCCTCAGCGGTCAGATCATCATTCCAATCCTTGTGTGCGGGAATGAGCCTTTCCACCGTGAACCTCTCTGCCAGCTGTTCCTTCATGCGCCGGCTGGCCAGATGGCCAGCCTCGTCATTGTCGAGGCAGAGCAGGACCGTATTGATTTGCGGCTGCCGCTCCAGCAGCTTCAGCACCGGCTGAATGGAGGTACCGCAGCAGGCCACATAGCTGTGACTCTGCCAGTCCTCCGGATGGAGCGTGATGTAGGAAAGCATATCAATGGGAGCCTCAAACACATAGAGGCTTTCGTCTCTGCCGATATGGTGAAAGCTGTGGCGCGGGTCGCAGCCCTCCACATTGAGCCGGAAGGCTTTGCCGTAGCTGTTGGCACTGCGCTTGTGAGCATGGCGGGGAATGCCATCTTCATCCGTACCCACGAAGACTGCGTTGTGGTACTCGGCATCCTCATACAGGAGCTTCTCTCTGGCGAAGTGCGCCACAACGCTCCGGTCGATATTCCGGTGCTTGACCAGATAGGCATAGACCCGGCGCATATTGGAATTGGCCGCCGGAAGGACAAAGGGTTTCGGCGGCTCCTCCACTCGTTCTTGGGCAGAGGGATAGACCGTTCCCAGCTCACCCCCCAGAAGCATGGTCACCGCCTCCGGATAGCTGAGGTGATAAAACCGCTGCACGAAGCTGACAGCGTGACCGCCCCGCTCCTCGGCATGATCGTACCACTCGTTGCCGCGGATGGTGACGCTATGGTCACGGGCCAGCCGTTTCTCTCTGCCAGAGGTAAGGAGCTTTTCACCGCGGCAGCGAAGAAACTCCTCCAGATCAACGGAGGCGGCTCGCTGTTTCTGTTCATCTGTGAAATGAATGTAGGTCGACATAGGTTCCTCCTGTTACATGGTCTGCTGATACGATACCTGCTCCTCGTGATCATCCGCCTTGTGGCCCATGGCCATCCGCTTTTCCGTCAGCCGCTTGCGCCGCTTGGAGTCAATGCGAATCCCTGCCGGATTGTGAGGCGGCACGGAATTGTCCCGGAAGATCCGGCTCATGTGATGGAGCAGCTTGGTTGCCGCCAGCATGACGGACGGATCTCGGAACTGGTCAAAGCGGTCAAGGAAGAATTGAGCATACGCATTGCCCTGGGCAGCGGAGCGGGTGAACCAATCCCTGGCCTGCTCCCGATCCTGTTCCACATCCCGGCCCAGGAGATACAGCTTGCCCAGTGTGTACTGAGCAAACGGGTTTCCTTGTCTGGCGGCGGCAGTCAGGTACTCCAGAGCTTTTCTCACATCCTTCTTTACAGACTCGCCGGTGAGAAAGAGCTTCCCAAGGCGGTATTGGGCAAACGGATTCCCATGCCGGGCGGCCTTGTCCAGCCAGCGTACTGCCTCCTCGGTGCGCTTTTGAGAGAGCAGGAGCTTCCCGAGCGCGTATTCCGAAAAGTCATTTCCGGCCTCTGCGGATAAGCGAAACCAACGCTCCGCTTTTTCATAATCCCGCATGGTGGAAAGGTCATCCCGGTAGAACTTTCCCAGCTGATGCGCCGCCACCGTGTATCCTTCCGCCCAGAGCTGTTCCAGTGCCCGGACGGCTTCAGCGTGTTTCTCGTCCAGCGCATAGACATCCTGCAGGACCGTTTTGGCGGCGCGATAGCGTCGAGCCTGTTCATATACGCTGCTGGATCGCTGCTCCTCATGTGCCGCCTCCGGCTCCGGCTCATCTTGCATCTTCTCATCTTCAAAAGTCGGGAGGCCGAGGCGTATGTTCTCGGCCTCCCGGATGATATCGTTTTTGATCCGGCGGAACTCTTTCTGCTGAGAGAGCGGGAGATGCTCCCGCGGTATGCGGCTGCCATAGCACTCGTTCAGCTCATCCCGGATCTGATTCCAGGTTTCGTAGCATTTCGCCACTTCCGGCTGCCGGGCCAGCTCGTCCACGATGGTATCCACCAATGCTTTGAGCGGTTTCTTCAGATAGCCATACTGCTTTTTCCCGGTGGTAGTTTCCAGCGCCTGCACCAGCTGGCGCATCTGCTTCTCGATGACAGGGTTGTCGCAGAGCTGATGCTCCATCTTCTGAATCAGCTCCCGCATGGTATCCTGCGCCACTTCGATCAGCTCTTTATAGGCAACATCCTTCCGCTCGTAGATCTGGAGCATCTCATCACGGAAGATGGTGTTGGTCAGCTTGGAGCGCATGGCCGCAATGCCTTCCCTGGTCAGGAAGCCCTCCTTCGGAGCATCTGACCAGACCATCATGTGGATGTGGGGGTGATGCCCCTCATTGTGGAAGGCCGCATACCAGCGAAAGTGATCAGCCGGTATCTTCATGGCCTTGGCCAGATCCTGTGCGTGCATCATGAGCAGGCCGCGCCATGCGTCCGCATTGTCGTACCCCAGACGGGCAGCATCCTCACGGCGCAGGGAGTAGATGATGGTCCACACATTTCCGTCGTGAGCTTCCAGCTCGGACATGGCCGCGTCAAGGTCGACTGCGGCTGCGGAACTGAACAAGCCGTGGGTGCCGCGGCGCTCCACACGGGGGCGGGTGGCAATGTAGGACAGGTATCCGCTCTCAGAATTTATTTCGTGGAGGTTTGCATCCAGCGCCATGGTGATGAAAGCTGATGCGGTACCAAGGGTAGGCGCCTTGCGGTAATCCTCATACTCGAACAGCTCCACGGCATCAGGGAAATCATGCAGGAGCTTTTGGATCAGCTCCTGTTGTCCTTTGGTGACGGGACCGTTGCCGGTCAGCTTCTCCACACCTTCGCGGGTGGCAATGTATTTCATGTACCCGCCGGCCTTTTCGGATTTGATGTAGCCGCTTTTCTGTACGAGCTTTGCCATGGGTTACACCGACTTCTGGAAGTCCAGCGCATCCTTGAACGAGATGCGCCCGTTGGTGCGCTTCATATCCCGAATGGCGCGTCCCCGCAGACGCTGGTACTCGCCTTCGTCGATATCGGTGTCGTAGGCGATGATCTGCCCCAGCACATTGAGATCCACACCCTGCTTGAACAGGAGCGAGCCCATGCGTCCGGCAAAATTGTCCAGGGTGCCGGTGAGCATGGCGGAGAGTGCTTCGGGCAGGAAGCCGCCGGCGTTCTTCGTGTTCAGGTAGCCGATGTAAAACCGGAGCGCATTCTCCACGAATTCGCTCCGGCTGGCACAGTTGTCGAGGCGCAGGTAGATGTCTACCTTCTCGTCCAGATCCTCAGAGATCCAGAACCCCTTCTTCGTTTTTCTGCTTTCGGACTTCAGTAAAACCACTCCTTTTTTCGTCAAGTCCCCGCTGAGAACCCTTGCCACAGCGGAGCTTTTCCGCATCATAGGGTCCAACAGCTCTTTCCACCCGCCGGATTGTCCCCGCTGCGAAAAGCCGGAAACTGCCCGCACTGCGGGCAGAAGTGGGAGAGCCGGGGGCGGCATTGTCCCCGGCTCTTTCTCCTGCTTTGCTTTCGTCAGCTTCCCGCTCTCTTGGAAAGCGCCCCAAATTCCGCCCGTTTCCCTCTGGAGGGGTACACGGTCGACTGGCCGCTGAAAGCCGCACACAGCGGCTCACAGGGGGCAACGGGGCGTTTGTTTTGTCAGCACAACTGTGGCCCGATTTCCGGCTCCGCCTCCTGATGTTGTTCCACCACGTTGAGTAGGTCTTCGGTTTCAGCCAACCATGCAGAGAGGCAGTCTATCAATTCATCTGACTTTCGATAGACGCTTTCGTAGATTTGAGAAACTGGTGCGCCGTCATCGTTGGTGTGCGCAAACTCATCGGTGTACACATCTCGCGCCTTTTGCTGAAGGGTAATCGCCGCATCCAGCAGCTCATACACACGGTTGAGCTGCTGGTCGCCAACTGCGCCGCATATCATCGCCGGGGTCATCTTTTGATAATATCCAAACCGCACACGCATATACGGGAAGTCCGGCTGCTCCAGACGGTTGGAGAAGGCCAGGATAAAATTCCGCAAGTCAAGCTGGCCTTCGAAGGGAGTCCCTACCGATTTGGTACAGGCGTAATCATAGATTTCACGATACCGGTGAATCTTCCCGTCCTCCAGCACTGCGCAAAAGCAATTCCGAATAAAATCTGCTTTGGTCATAATCTTGTTCATCACCATCCTTCCGTATTGAGCGAATTACATTGCGGGGCCATTCATCTGCATTGTCTCTGCTTCATACTGTGTACAACAATCCGCTAACCCCTGTCCCAAGTGATGGCGGCAGTATTCCTCCATCTTTGGAAGGAGGAGGGAGCATTCCGCCTCGCTCAGCTGGTACTTGAACGACTCCTCGTCGCCGTTGCCACGCTGCAGATACACCTCCAGCGTGTCACAGACACGACGGGCCTCCAGATCGTAGTTGGCATAGATGTTCAGCAAGTCGTCATTCTCGGAGGTGCAGACATCAGTTCCGAACACTTGATCCGCATTGAACGATACTTCCATGTAGAACTCCAGCAGGTTGTCGTTCTGAGTAATGTCCTCGGCGAAGGAGATGTCCTCGGCACAGAGCCGCCGACTGCCAGTGAGGTATGCCGGTTCCGGCTCCTGGTTGAGTGTTCTCTCCTCCAGACGGTCCAGGAAGATCCGCCACCTCTCATCCGGCGCAGCGTTGCCTTTCTTCATGGCGAAGTAGGCGGCGGTGCTCACATCCCGGATTCTGAACCGCTTCCAGCCATCCATGATGTTGACGGCCTCCATATCTCCGCTGTCGAGGTCGATGTCGTAGGCACCCACCACCCGACCGGTGTTGTCCAGCCGCTCCGACACATAGGAGTTGCACTCCTCCTGAGAGATCCGCTGGGTGCGCGGCAGCGTTTCAACAAAGCGGTGGGGCGCTTCGCCGGGCGGCTTGCGGATGTAGCTGCGCAGACGGCAGGCGACCCGGAGCAGCTCAAGATTTTCCTCGGCCAAAATATAATCGGAGCTGCCGCTCTCCGTGACATGAAAGACAGCGAAGCGCCGTGCGGCCTCCCGAGCCTCCTTCTCCGCCTGCTGCTCCGCCCAGAGCTCATGGCTGATGCGCTCGTACTCCCGCTGAGGAAGCTGGTTGCACATTTCATCAAGGACATTCTCCAGATGCTCCTCCAGCGTTTCCCCCTTCAGTTGTTTGCTCAGAGCGTCATACCACCGCTCGTCGAGCCAGAGTGTGATCTCACGGCCCCTCATTGCATTCCTCCCATTTCCGGCCCGCACTGCTTCATCTCAGGGTATTCGGTCAGAAGATGCCAAACGCCGTTTGCGTAGTTGGCGCTGTTGACCGTCTGACTGAGAAGATCGTCGGCAGAGAGCGACATCGTGATACCGGGCACGCCGGGATGCGCTGCGGCACTTTGGCCGCTCATCAGTCCTTCCGCCTGGGCTGCGGTCAGGGGCACAAATCCGCACGGGGTCATCAGGGAAAAGACGCCGCCAACATGGGTGGCCAGGAAATCACGAACCGTGCGAGGGCCTGCGTCATCAGTCAGATCCTCCCGAAGCGTCCAGACGCAGTGGAGCAGCTCCTCACCATGGGCGGCATCCAGACCATTCCCCGCAATCCAGTGGTCTGCCAGCTCATCCAGCGGCTCGTCCAGCCCCAGCAGAAATCTGGCGTCCTCCTCATTGATGGAGTCCTCGATATTGTCACGGATCAACCGTGCGGCGGTGATCTCCTCAGCAGCATCGATCAGCTGAGAGGGATCGGCCGCCATCCACTGCTTGACCCGGCGCTCATAGTCGGCGCTGATCCGCTTCTTCAGCTCCTTCTTGTAATCCATGGCGATCTCATCCTTGATCACTGGCTCACCTCCGTTTCTTGGTCAGGCTTCGGCGCGGCGGTTCTCGGGCTGCGCCGGGGCTTGCTCGGAGCAACGGCGCTTACATCGCTCTCATCGATATACTCCCGCACAGGGGCGGGCACATATTTTTCATAGAGCTTCACCAGCGCATCCGTCATCTCACGATCCAGGTCAAGCTCCTTCTTGCCCATATAGCGTTTGAGCGCAGAGAGCTTCTCCTCGTCGAAGGTGATGGTCAGGTTCACTTGCTTCATTGGCACTTCCTTTCTCAGTCATAGTTGATGTATTCGATCTGCAGCCAGTGGGTCCAGCCCCGACCCTCCAGCTTTGTTTTCACCACACCTTTTTTGGTATTCATAGCTTCAATCACATAACCGTCACCGATGTACACGCCGATGTGGCCGTCATGCCAGACAGCGAGGCCGGGGATATCCGGCATGGTGTCGATGGTTCCGGATACTGAGGCGTTATAGTACATCTGGTTGGCGCCAAGATCCGGCATCCCGTTGGTCCCATACTCAATGGTCATGGTGTCGGGATTGAGCCATCCGTACCCTTTGATCAGGCCCACGCAGTCTGTGGTTCTGCCTCCCAGCCAGTTGGCACGGATGAAGTCCGCATAGCTGCCGACGCCATCAGGGTACTGCTCCAGCTTGTAGGCGAAGAGCGAATCGGTGAGGACACTGCCGTATGTTCCCCAGACATAGCCCCAGCCGGACTCCCAGGCGTGGATGGCGTAGGTCACAAGGTCTGCGGCGTTCTTGGTGGTTGGATCGGTGAAGGCTGAGATGTCCAGCTCTATGCTGCTCCCATCCCCTCTGAGATACTCGCCGCTGTAGCTGCCGCCTCCCACGGTACCGGCTATCATGGTATAGATGTGATCGATGTTGCTCTTGTCATCTTCCGTGATCTCTCTGCCCAGATGGGCTTCCAGATTGGCGTAGGCCTGGGACAGAGCGACCGGCACCGCGACGGTGTATTCTTCTTCCTCTGTACTTGTGGTTCCGTCCTCCAGAGTCACTTCCACGGTTCGTGTCCGGGTTTCTGTGGTGTAGAAGCATCCCACGAAGCTGTTTGCCGCCCGTGTGGACGGGGCGTCGTCCCCAAAGCAGAGGGCATAAAAAACAGCCTTGACTCTGATCGGGTCAAGGCTGTTGCCGCTGTCCATCTGCCCGTTGGCAGAGGACACCGCCGAATCCAGAAGAGAAAAGGCCGAGCGCATCTCCTCGATGTGATATCGAAACTCCGCCGGGACTTCTGCGGAGAATTCCGCTCCGTAGAAGCACGCCTCCACCGAGTAGTTGTTATGCTCCGCCCCGCCTGAGCCAAGGGAGCAGAGCAGGGCAATCAAAAGAATGACTGGCGAAAAGACTGCCACCAGAATCCAGCCCACACCTTTCCGGGACTTTTCGTTGGTAAGCAGCATGGCAGCGGCCTTGGCCACTGCGGCAGCGGGTATAGCCATGTATTCCACCTCCTGTTCTTTACAGCTCAATGATGCTATGATATACTATCCAAGTAATATCGCTTGCATCTTTCGTTGTTGCGTCCATTGCGTTTTGGTATCCGCTCAATGCCGTTTCTCTCATGCTTGCATTTGCAGGTTGCGTGTTATGTTACATCGACAAGGGGGAAACTAATATGAGCAGCAGAATTAATGCGGTGAGCCAGGGGATCTGCGGGACGGAGCGGCCAAGTTCTGGGTACCTGAATAGATGGGGATACCGCAGCACGAGAGTGTAGGGTTGGATCTCCCTTGGGGTTCAATGCCCCACCGTCTCACCATAGAGAGCAGAGGCTTCGTTTGAAGTCTCTGCTCTTTTATCGTCCACCTGCTGATCCGAAGAGCTTCTCCTTGTAGGCCGGGGCGTGAACCTCCAGCAGGTATCGTTCATTGCCGCACTTATACAGGCAGACACCGCGCTGGGGGAACTTGATGAGGTTATATTCCGACTCCTCCAGCTGGAGCATATCCATGTAGGACCGCTTATCGATGGAGCCGGCGTTGAACAGAAACTGGTGAGGCGGGATGCTGAACAGGGGCTTGGTCATCTCACGGACGCCCTCCTGATCGAAGTCCTCCAGATTCTGACTGGCCAACAGCATCGCCGATTCCTTCTTTCGCACACGCTTCAGACAGTTTCGGATGTACTCGATGGCGGTGGGGTTGGACAGCCAGATATACAGCTCGTCCAGGGCTGCCACGGTATTGCCCACGGTCAGAAGCTTGTCGGACATGAAGGACAGCACATTGAAGAGCATGGCGTTTCGGACATTCTTGGCGGCGCTGAGCATTCCCTTGACGCCGAACACCAGGAAGCGGCTGGAGGTAATGCCTTCAGATCGTGGGACAGCATCTGGAAGTACATTCGCCCGTCGTCACCCCGCAGTATGCCGATGAGGCCGCGGACGATGTCTGAAATGATGGCGGAGCCCATTCTGGCCTCAAAGCGGATGAGCGCCGCCTCGTAAGAGGAGGACCGCATATCCGCAGTCAGCACATCCAGCTCACGACCAAAGTCAGGCCCGGCGTGTTTCTTGTAGTTTTCCAGAATCCGCAGCACATCCCGGCTGGCAGCCAGCTCCTGATGGATGGTGGCGACGAACCGGGGCAGCTCGCCTTCGATCAGTTCCATTCTGGCCTTGACCAGCTCGTCAGCACGGCGGCTCTCCTTGAACCAGGTCAGAACGGCCAGCACCACGATGAGGGGGCTCAGGATGGGCAGGATCAGCAGGCACGGGATGATGCCGAGCAGGATGAGGCAGGGCTTCAGAATTGAATAAGCCGAGTAGACCTGGGGCGTCATATCCAACCCTGCCGCCGTGAGCTTGCTCTCCAGACGGCGGTATTTGTATTCGTCCATTCGGATCAGCGGCGCCAGCTTCAATGCCCAGCCGAGGATCAGCGCCTCCAGAGATTTGACCAGACTGCGTTCCCGCCGCCCAGCAGAGATGAGCGCCCGTTCCGCAGCCAGCCGGGGAATTTTCAGCAGGTCGGCAAGGACAAAATACAGTCCGGCGGCCAGTGCGGCGCCGAACAGAAATAAAAGTGCGCCCATTTCCTCACCTCCGATACTCGATGGGCTGCGTCAGCTTCACCACAAAGGCAAAGGACACGAATACAGCTGCGATGCAGACGGCGATGACCATCTGGCCGGGGATGGTGTCCACCAGAGTGTGATACCAGTCCGTGTTGATAAACCGCACCAGCGGGATATTGATCAGCACCAGGATCGCCATGGTGACGAATTCCTTGCGGGGGCCGAAGACCAGATTTTCCAGCTCTCCGTTGACTACCCGCATATCCGACAGCTTGCTGACGATGGGAGTCAGGGTGCTTTTCAGGCTGCGGTCTGTCTGGCAGGCGGATACCGCCTCGCACCACTCCTGCCATACCTCGTTGTCGATGGCATATTTCAGGTCATGAAGCGCGGCGTCCATGTCCGGGTCAATGTGCTTGATGCGGGTGAGAAACCGCTGGAACACCTCCTGCACCGGGTGGTGCAGGTACCGGACATTTTCCTCCACCGCCTGCTGGAAGTTTTCCGTGCGCAGATAGGCGGTGGTGATGACCGACAGCGCCGTTTCCAGCTCGGCGGCCACATCCTTTTTGAAGCCTCCGGCCGTCAGCTTGACATACCAGAACGGCATCAGCATAAAGCCGACGGCCAGTACGGGGACGAGGAAGGCGTTCCCGGCAAGAATGGCGATGCAGGCGCCCAGGGCAAACAGCACCAGAGATGCCATGCACACCATGGGGAATTTTCCCTCCCGCCCGGATGCGGCCAATACCGCCTGGGCTTCTGTGATCTCCCGGCGAAAGAAACCGGCCTTTTTGCGCTTGGTCGTCTCATTGATGTCCGCCCGGATGCTGCCGGGGGCGGCAGTCAGCCGGGAAAAGATGCTGTCGCTCATTTCTGCGGGGGAGATCCCCAGCACCATAAAAAGCCCGGCGATCATGCCCACGCAGGCGATCAGTTGGATCGTTGTCATGCAGTTTCCTCCTTCCTCTGGATAAACTGCTCCAGCTCACCGTGGGGCATGCCGTTTTCGATGAACCGGCGCTGCAGGCTCCCGGACATCTCCTCACACTTCTGGTGATGTCCCTCGATGATAAAACGGTCGCCCTCCAGACGGTTTTCCGTGATGTTGTACTCATAGAGCTTATGAAGCCTGCGGCTTCCGTCTGGCAGGATCTCGCACTCGGAGATGTTGGTGATGCGGCGCTGCTTGTTCTCCAGCTGGCGGCAATAGACCACGATGGGATAAGCCTCGGTGACATAGCCCATGAGCGTATCGTCGGGGGTGTCCACGGCCCGCTTGCACAGGGACACCATGCGCCGATAGGTACCCTCACTGGAGCTGGAGTGGATGGTGGTGAGAACGGCCACACCCACACGGGCGGCTTCCTGGGCAGCATTGGCCTCCGGGCCGCGCATCTCACCAACTGCGATGATGTCGGGGTTGAAACGAAGGGCAATGTCCAGCAGTGCGATCTGGTCGATGCGCTGCCGCTCATTCTCGCTGTCACGGGTCTGGGTATGGACGACGGAGTTGACCACCCTGCCGTTCTGCTCCCGGATGAGCTGAAGCTCACGGGAGCCGTCCTCAATGGTGAAGATCCGCTTGCGGTCGGGAATGGTGGACATGAGCCAGCCCGCCACGGTGGTTTTGCCGGAGCTGGTGGCGCCAGCCACACAGATGGACACGCCATAGCGCAGG
>NZ_JBQKJP010000021.1:0-44641 GCF_052117205.1 Candidatus Agathobaculum pullicola
TTTAGATTTTCCCACAATGCTTATCTTTTGGTCTTTGGTTCGGAATAGTGTAGTGCTGGCGGTCTATCTCTTGTTTTCGGTTGCTTGCTTCCTTACCGTACATGAGCATTCGCACCCGGATTGTCGTTACCATATCCCTCCAGAAGATTGATAACGCCCCAAATGCCTAAGCCTGCTCCAAGAGCGATAACAAGGGTCTGCAATACGTTTACTGCGCTGTTGAAAAATGCCATATAATATCCTCACTTTCTGCCGCTTTGCGGCGATAAAAATTGTTTGTTTTTGGTTTTGGGTATGAAAAAAGCCGCCTGTGTTCGGCGGCTGCGTCCTCGCGCTGCTTAAACTGCTGCGGCGCGGCGGTATTCAGTTGTCATTTTTGTAAGGGTTGATACGCTGCGGCTTCCTGCCACGCTCCAAGTAGGGGCGCGTACCATATAGCCCGTGTTTACAGTTCGGATAGATTACCACCTCCCTTTACGGTGCTGCGTCCTCCTGTACGTCGATTTCGTAGTAGTCAAATACTTCGTCCGGCTTTACGATAGCGGGGCGGCGTTTGATATGCTTTTCCATGTCAAAGGCGTTTTTCGGGTCTGCGTCGGACAGGTACTTGTATTTCGGGTGCTTCGTGATGTCGTACTTATCAGAGAAGAACGGGCGCACACCTCTATCCTCTTACAGTTTAACCGTTCGGGTCGGTAACAACATAAGAACTGTGCATTTGCATATTCCGGCAATACAGTCTGCTCCAAGCAGCTTTATCGTGAAGCTCTGGGACACGACTATGACGAGCCGAAGCAATGGGAACTGTGAGAAATCAACGATATTATGAATAATGCCGTCACAGGTTGGATGGCATTTGCTAACCCTCGTTATTTCCCAGAGCCATACCGCAGACAGCGAGGTTGGGAACGCATCCCCATTGACAACGAGCCTGACAACAACACAGGAGAATTTCACGAACTTTCAGAAGCAGAAATGCAACAGCTTGAACTTCCGAAAGAATGGTTGGAATAAAAAATGACTGTTCGTTGTCGGGCAGATTGTCAAGCCTGTTGTCGGTCTGGTTGTCGGGCAGAAATCGAAAATCCCTTGATATTAGGGCACTTTTCTTTCTCTGACAACAATGACAACAGAAATATAAAAGAAAAAGTAAATAGTAAAAAGATAGATAAGCCCGATTAAGAAAAAAGGTTTTCAGAAGTCCGTTGTCGGTACTTCGTTGTCAGACCTTTCCTTGTCGGGCTTTTCTCATTTCAAGGAGGTATTCAATGAACGCAAACACAATTCAGAACAACGCACAGCACACACAGCCTTGTTTCCGCAAGACCATCGACAAGACCACCTATGTGGTTCGTGTCCACTTCAACGAGAACGCAAAGGAGACGATGGCAGACAAAATCAAGCGTCTACTTCGTGAGGAGGTGGCGAAGATGTGACTTTTTTGTAAACATGATTAAAAAGTCCTTGACAATTTGCATCAGGCAAAACGGCAAAGTCAATCCTTATTTCTTGCGGTGCGCGGCTTGCCCCTTTTGATATAGAGGAACTCCGGGAACTCATGTCCTATGATGAATTGGAACTTGATACATTGGGCGATAGGAAAACCGCGCTTTTCCTCATAATGAGTGATACCGACGACACCTTTAATTTTGTTATCGCTATTCTGCAATCGCAGCTTTTCAATTTACTTTGTGATAAAGCGGACGACGAATACAACGGCAAATTGCCTGTTCATGTCCGCTTTTTGCTTGATGAGTTTGCGAACATCGGACAGATACCCCGATTTGATAAACTGATTGCCACAATCCGCAGCCGGGAAATGTCCGCTTCTATCATTCTGCAATCGCAGAGCCAGCTAAAAGCCATTTACAAGGACGCAGCAGAAATCATACTTGATAATGCCGACAGCACCTTGTTTTTGGGAGGACGTGGGAAAAATGCAAAAGAGATTTCGGATAACTTGGGACGGGAAACAATCGACAGTTTCAACACTTCCGAAAATCGCGGTACGCAGGTTTCTCATGGACTAAATTATCAAAAATTAGGAAAGGAGTTGATGACACAGGACGAAATAGCAGTTATGGACGGTGGGAAATGTATTTTGCAGCTACGCGGTGTGCGTCCCTTTTTAAGCGACAAATACGATATAACAAAACACCCGAACTACAAATACCTTTCCGACTTCGACAAGAAAAACGCTTTTGACGTGGAACGGTATATGTCTACCCGTCCGGCAATCGTAAAGCCCGATGAAGCCTTTGACATATACGAAATAGATTTGTCCGACGAGGACGCAGCCGCCGAGGAATAACGGCGGCATTTTCATTTTCCATAACATTTTTTGAGCCGCACAGCGGCAGAAAGCGAGGTTTATATGGATTTCTTTAACAGCGCAGTTGGTGTATTGCAGACTTTGGTTATCGCGCTTGGCGCAGGTCTTGGCATTTGGGGTGCCATTAACCTCATGGAGGGTTACGGCAACGACAATCCCGGAGCCAATGCTCATGTGCCGTAAAGTAACACACAAGAATTTAATAGGCAGTAGCCCTATTATTCCGTAAAATTAAAGCGTTAATTTGTGTAGAAATTTGTCATGGAGAGTGCTATAATAAAAAAATAAGTGAGCTAAACAAGATTTAAGGAGGCAAGTGAATTTTTGTCTGGAAAACTATTGCAGATAAAATATGTCAGGATTGGCATTTAGAAGGGAGAAACCACAATGATTTCAAGTAAAGAAAAAGACAAAAAAACTAGAAAGTTATCTACAACAGTTGTGCTGTTTTCCGTAGCGATACTGTTTGTGTTTAATGTAATCTGTGCTATTTTGATGAGTAGCCTTATTAGTTATGGAGTAAATCAAAAGCAGGCCGCATATATGAAACAAGTCACTCTAAGCGCAAAAACGCAGGTAGAGCAGTTTATTGAAAAATACATTGGCGTAACGGAAATGCTGTCAATAGATGACCGTTTGACAGGCCTAATGGCAGGAAGCGAAACAGTGCTTTCATCCAATGGGAATTTTCAAGGAACACTCAGCTTATTACAGAAAGCTATGGAAGAATATCCAGATATTCTGGGAGGAAGATTTGGCAGCCTTGCCGAGGACACCATTTATACACAGGACGGGAGACGTCTGGACGTATCTTTGACAGGACGTCCCTATTTCAGCGCAGCAAGCAAAGGTACATATGTTACACAGCCTTATATGGACGAAGCCACCGGTGAAATGTGTGTTTCGATTGCAACACCTGTGATGAATGGTTCCAATACCGCAGGTCTTTTGATTTTAGATTTAAGGGTTACTTCTATTTCAGAATTTATTAAGTCTATGACTTTTGGAAATTCCGGGCAGATGATTCTTCTTTCACAAGATAATACAATTGTAGGATTTACACGGGACGAATTGGTAGGAAAGAATTTCAGCGAATTTGGGGCTACTGGTGCGATTGAGAACGAATTGCAGGCACCGAGCGGGAATGTTTTTTCATATACCGTTGGCGGTGAAAAACGCATGAGCGTGATGGATGAGCTTTCCGGCGGCGGCTGGAAGGTTCTGTCCGGTATGTCGAGTTGGGAGTATCATTCTCTTGCAGTGAAGATGGTAGTTACCCTTTGTGTTTTGCTTTTCCTTTCCACAGTGGTTGTAGCAGTTATTCTTTATTTTGTCGTAGGGAAACGTCTGCGCCCTGTTTCTGAAATTAACCATGGACTAAGGGAAATGAGCAACGGAAATCTTCAAGCAACAGTTGAATACAAAGGGAATGACGAAATTGGTGAGATTGCCGCGTCTCTGCGTTCTTGCATGGAAACCCTTTCTCATTATGTCAGTGAAATTGATGTTATTATGAGAAAATTAGCAGACGGGGATCTGACGGTTAAGAGCAGCATTGATTTCAAAGGCGATTTTCTTCCAATCCAACATTCTATTTCCGATTTTATAAAAAATCTGGCACAGATGATGAATGGTATTTCACAGGCTTCTGAACAGGTATCTTCCGGCTCCGAACAGGTATCTTCCGGGGCGCAGTCCTTGGCGCAAGGCTCTACGGAACAGGCTTCCTCAGTAGAGGAATTGGCGGCAACGCTCACAGAACTTTCCTCTACGGTAAAAGCTAACACAGAAATGGTGCAGAACGCAGCTAAAGAAGGCGACCTAATGAGTGGTCATGTTACGGAAAGCGGCGAACGCATGGAACATTCCCTTGAATTGATGGAAAAAATCCATGCCAGTGCAGATCAAGTAAGGGGTATCATTAAAACGATAGACGATATTGCGTTCCAGACAAATATTTTAGCGCTTAACGCTGCGGTAGAAGCTGCACGAGCTGGAACAGCGGGAAAAGGCTTTGCGGTAGTGGCAGATGAAGTGCGCAGCCTTGCCGGACGTTCTTCCGAAGCGTCTAAGGCAACAACAGAACTGATTGGAGGAATGTTGGAAGCCATTGAAGAAGGCAGCGAGAGCATGGCTGAAACTAAGAAAAGCATGGATGTTGTGATAGAATCAACATTGGGAATGGATAAGGTATTTCAACAAATTGCAAAAGCATCCGAGCAACAAGCCGAAGCTATTTCTCAGGTGACGCAAGGCATTGACCAAATTTCCAGTGTGGTGCAGACCAATTCTGCGACAGCGGAACAGAGTGCGGCAGCAAGTGAAGAACTTTCTGGACAGGCACAGGAACTTAAAACTATGATTAGCAAGTTTAAGTTGCCCGCCAGTGATGGTTTTGATAATATGTATCGTGATGAAAGTAATGATACGGAACTATCCTATGACAATTTTGGGCAGGAATGTGTAAAATATTAAATAATTATATAAAAGGACGTGAATAGCAAAGCCAACCGAGACAGTCAACGATGAAATGAACGCCGCTACGCGCCGCCGTTGACAGCCTCGCTCGCCTTTGCTGATAGGCAATCAAGGGGCGACAGCAGAGAGTGCTGCCGCCCCCTCTCTATTTTCAAAACTGAATAACCGCCGCCCAACGGTGCGGCCAGTGAAAGCAGTAAGTCTTGAAAAAGATTTACTGCTTTTTTTGCGCCCATTTCCGGCAAATCGAAAAAACGGCGGTATTAAGGTGTGAACGGGGAGATATACCCTTTTTCTCTTGCCGGAACGGTAGGAAAAAGAAATTTTCCGTTTCCCCCGGACAGCGGGCAGCAATGCCCATTTTCAAAGTATCTTTAACGGAAAAGAAGTAAGCCACCTACACACTGGAGTTTGCGGCTACTCAGAGCAAGATTCTACCGCAGTACCAAAATTCGCTTATCGCTCATTTTGCCCCTGCGGGAATCTTGTTGGGGAGTGCCTTCCCCAAACCCTGCCATGCGGCTTACGCCGCTTAAAAATCCCTCAAAATATTTTTTCGGATTTTTCAAAAACAGTTCCGCTTCACACCCTGTTTTTCTCCTATTAGTGAGAGGCACCACGCACAGCCGAAAGGAGGTTTTTACCATGCGAAAACGATATAACACGCCGCACCGCAGCCGGGTAGTCAAGACCCGCATGACCGAGGAAGAATACGCCGAGTTTGCGGAAAGGCTTTCTGCCTACAACATGAGCCAAGCCGAGTTTATCCGGCAAGCCATAACCGGGGCAGCCATACGCCCCATCATAACCGTTTCTCCCGTCAACGACGAGCTGCTTGCCGCTGTCGGGAAGCTGACCGCCGAATACGGCAGGATCGGCGGCAACTTAAACCAGATAGCCCGGACGCTGAACGAGTGGCACAGCCCCTACCCGCAACTTGCTGGGGAGGTACGGGCGGCGGTTTCAGACCTTGCTGCCCTAAAGTTTGAAGTCTTGCAGAAAGTGGGTGACGCTGTTGGCAACATTCAAACATATCAGCTCTAAAAATGCCGACTATGGCGCAGCGGAAGCCTACCTCACATTTGAGCATGACGAGTTTACCATGAAGCCCACCCTTGATGAAAACGGGCGGCTGATACCGAGGGAGGATTACCGCATTTCTTCCCTTAACTGCGGGGGCGAGGATTTCGCCGTTGCCTGTATGCGAGCCAATCTCCGCTATGAGAAAAACCAAAAACGGGAAGATGTGAAAAGCCACCACTATATCATCAGCTTTGACCCACGGGACGGGACAGACAACGGCTTGACCGTAGACCGGGCACAGGAGCTGGGCGAGCAGTTCTGCAAAGAGCATTTCCCCGGACACCAAGCCCTTGTATGCACCCACCCGGACGGGCATAACCACAGCGGCAATATCCATGTGCATATCGTCATCAACTCCCTGCGGATTTATGAAGTCCCGCTTCTGCCCTACATGGACAGACCAGCCGATACACGGGAGGGCTGCAAGCACCGCTGCACCAATGCCGCTATGGAATATTTCAAGAGTGAAGTCATGGAGATGTGCCACCGGGAGGGGCTTTACCAAATCGACCTCTTGAACGGCAGCAAGGAACGGATAACCGAACGGGAATACTGGGCGGCAAAGAAAGGGCAGCTTGCCCTTGATAAAGAGAACGCTGTCAGAGAAGCCGCAGGACAGCCGACCAAGCCCACCAAGTTTGAAACGGACAAGGCGAAGCTGCGCCGGACGATACGGCAGGCATTTTCCCAAGCTGGCAGCTTTGACGAGTTTTCTTCCCTTTTGCTGCGGGAGGGCGTGACCGTCAAGGAGAGCCGGGGGCGGCTTTCCTACCTCACGCCGGACAGGACAAAGCCTATCACAGCCCGGAAGCTGGGGGACGATTTTGACAAGGCTGCTGTCCTTGCCCTGCTCACACAGAACGCCCACAGAGCTGCCGAACAGACCAAAGCCATACCCGAATACCCTGTCGCAGTTAAAAAGCCGTTACAAGGGGAAAAAGCTGCAAAAACCACCCCGGCAGACAACACCTTGCAGCGCATGGTTGACCGGGAAGCCAAGCGAGCCGAGGGCAAGGGCGTGGGCTATGACCGCTGGGCGGCAAAGCACAACCTAAAGCAAATGGCAGCTACCGTTACCGCCTACCAGCAGTACGGCTTTTCTTCCCCGGAGGAACTGGACGAAGCCTGTTCTGCCGCCTATACCGCCATGCGGGAAAGCCTTACGGAGCTGAAGCAGGTGGAAAAGACGCTGGACGGGAAAAAGGAGCTGCAACGGCAGGTACTTGCCTATTCCAAGACCCGCCCTGTCCGGGACGGACTGAAACAGCAGAAAAACGCCAAAGCAAAAGCAGCCTACCGACAGAAGCACGAAAGTGACTTTATCATAGCAGACGCAGCCGCCCGTTATTTTAGGGAGAACGGCATTTCCAAGCTGCCGAGCTATAAATCCCTGCAAGCAGAGATTGAAGTCCTTATCAAAGAGAAAAACAGCGGCTACAACGATTACCGGGCAAAACGGGAGGAATACCGCCGCTTACAGACTGTCAAGGGCAATATCGACCAGATTTTACGCCGGGAGCGCAAGCCTGTGAAAAGGCAGGAACAGGAGCGATAAAAACCGCCCCCAAATGTACCCGAACCCATACAGAACAAGGGGGCTGCCCCGTACCCTATCCGCAATACCAAAGGATTTTTTAACGGGCTTACAGGGCAGAAAAACCCCGAAAATGATACCGAGATGATACAGAATTACCGCCGATACCGTCACACCAGCGGAAACGGCAGAAAGGAGCGCACCCATGCCAAGAATGAGCAAGAAACGGCGGCTGGAATGGTCTTTTTTCCTGCGGCAAGTGAAAGTTGGGAATACCACCTGCGACCGTATCACATACAACGACCTCTGCCGGGGCTGTACCCATAGCTGCAAGCAGAGCTTCCGGGCGGTTATCATACTCTGCCCCCGCTACTACTCCAAACGCCGGAAAAAGGAGGACAGGGACAATGGCAGATAACCGCAAATATTACTACCTCAAGCTGAAAGAGAACTTTTTTGACAGCGACTCCATTGTGCTGTTGGAGGACATGAAAGACGGGATTTTGTATTCCGATATCCTCTTGAAGCTGTACTTAAAATCGCTGAAAAATGGCGGCAGATTGCAGCTTGACGAGCATATCCCCTATACCGCCCAGATGATAGCCACGCTGACCCGTCACCAAATCGGGACGGTGGAACGGGCATTAGCCATCTTCCAGCAGTTAGGGCTTGTGGAGCAGCTTGACTGCGGGCTGCTTTATATGACCGACATCGAGCTGATGATCGGTCAATCCTCTACCGAAGCGGAACGGAAACGCGCCGCAAGGCTTGAAAATAAGGCACTTTTGCCGCCGCGGACAAATGGCGGACATTTGTCCGACATTCGTCCACCAGAGATAGAGATAGAGTTAGAGAAAGAGATAAAGATAGAAAAAGAGAGAGAGGGAGAAACGGGACACCCCGCCCCCGCCGCTTATGGCAGATACAACAATGTGATACTGACCGATACAGAGCTTTCCGGGTTGAAAACAGAGCTGCCCGACAAGTGGGAGTATTATATTGACCGGCTTTCCTGCCATATCGCTTCCACCGGGAAGCAGTACCACAGCCATGCAGCCACCATTTACAAGTGGGCGCAGGAGGACGCTGCCAAAGGCAAGGCTGCCCCGAAACAGGGCATACCCGATTATTCATGCAAGGAGGGCGAGAGCTTATGAGAAACGGGATTGAAGCTATGATTACGGACATTACAGCCACTACCGCCGAAGCGGAGGACTACACAGGCGAGGACGGGCTTTTATACTGCGGCAAGTGCCATACGCCCAAAGAAGCCTATTTTTCAAAAGAAACCGCCCAATGGTTAGGGCATGACCGACACCCGACAGAGTGCGACTGCCAGCGGGCAGCCCGTGAAAAACGGGAAGCCGCCGAAAGCCGACAGAAGCACCTTGAAACAGTGGAGGACTTGAAACGCCGGGGCTTTACCGACCCTGCTATGCGGAACTGGACATTTGAGCATGACAACGGCAGAAACCCGCAGACCGCAACCGCCCGTTTTTATGTGGAGAGCTGGGAAACCATGCAGGCTGAAAATATCGGCTACCTGTTCTGGGGCGGCGTGGGGACAGGAAAAAGCTACCTTGCCGCCTGTATCGCCAACGCCCTTATGGAAAAAGAGGTTGCCGTCTGCATGACAAACTTTGCAACAATACTCAATGACCTTGCCGCCAGCTTTGAGGGCAGGAATGAGTATATTTCCCGCCTTTGCAGCTACCCCCTGCTGATACTTGATGATTTCGGTATGGAGCGAGGGACAGAATACGGGCTGGAACAGGTTTATAGCGTGATTGACAGCCGTTACCGAAGCGGCAAGCCGCTGATCGCCACGACCAACCTCACGCTGGAGGAATTGCAGCACCCGCAGGACACGCCCCACGCCCGTATCTATGACAGGCTGACTTCCATGTGCGCCCCCGTCCGCTTCACGGGTAGCAACTTCCGAAAGGAAACCGCACAGGAAAAGCTGGAACGATTAAAGCAACTGATGAAGCAGCGAAAGGAGAGCCTATGACAGAAACCAAACAGACAAGCACCACCAAAACAGACCGCCGCCCGGACTGTGTAACGGAAATCCGCATGGGCAACTCCGTCCTTACCGTTTCCGGCTTCTTCAAGCAGGGCGCAACCGACACCGCAGCCGACAAGATGATGAAAGTGCTGGAAGCGGAAGCTGCTACACAAAAAACGGCGATTTGACCGACCATAAAGAAGCAGATTTGACGCTTTTGCCGCTATACAGACAGCCGCCCCATGTGGTACAATCAAGGTACGGAATAGTGGGGCTGGCTGTCGGAAACGGAGGATTTTATGTTAAGACAGACCAACCAACAACCAATTACCGCCCTTTACCCAAGACTTTCCCATGAGGACGAGCTGCAAGGCGAGAGCAATTCCATTTCCAATCAAGAGTTAATATGTAGAGGGTGGTTTCTCCACTCTAATACATATGACTGCGGCTCATTTGTGGTGAATTGATAAGCAGTTGTAAGAAAGGAGCAGAAAAAGCCTTATAACCGCTACACATTCAATGCAGAAAGGAGCTGAAATGTTATGAGATCTCTGTTCGAGGAACTGGGCGGTACATACTGTCAAGTGGGTGATTATTTCATTCCAAACCTCGCATTGCCGGATACAGGCAGCCATCAGATAGGAAAATACGGGCGTATGCGCCGCAGCTATCTAAAGGAGCACCGGCAGATCCTCTATACCAATTATGTGGTAGAGGGAACACTGTTTGAACATCTTGCGGAGATCGACCAAGCCTGCAATGAACGCATGGGCAATATCGTTTCCGCTATGGCGAAGCAGGAGGGCGTGACCGAAGCGCTCAAAGCGGCTGACCAAATGGAATGGGTACGCCGTATGAACAATATCCGCAGCTGTGCGGAAGAAATCGTGTTGACTGAACTTGTATATGCTTGAAGAAATGCCCGTTATCGGCTGTATGGCTGATAACGGGCATTCACTCTACTGTTTTGGGATCACAAACTTATATTTGCCTTTGCCTTGACCGCGGACTGGCTCAATCAACTCTGCTTCTTTCAGCTTGTTCAGCAGATTTCCAGCGGCAGTAACAGAATCATTTGTGATAGCAGCTATATCAGAACGACCAAAGACACCATCAATACCCATATTTGCGAATACCGCTTTTGCCTTTGCAATCGTAGCTTGGCTTGCGTTCAGTTTATCAATCGCAACCTCAATCGCAAGATAAACGGGGGCAATCGCAACATTTTCGTCCTCAATCGCAACCTTAATCGCATTTACCGCTGTTCCATAATTCAAGTTAAACAGCGTAACTTGGAACGAACTGGCATCGGAATAGAATTTCGGCTCAAGTTCGTCACGGTAATTATGGGCGGCACGGTAAGATTCTGTGATTTTCTTAAATCCGCTGCCTTGACGCTCCATATAGCCTAATCTGCCGAAAATGTCAGCAAGGATGGGATTGCGGCGGGTGGAGGAAATGTCGGATATATCTCTTTCCTGTATCCGTGTGCCGTCAGCCATGCCACCGGGAGAAGTAATTGTAAGGCGGTCATCGTAAATGTCGATATGGACTTCACCACCCAAAATGAGATAATCACGGTGGATCAGCGCATTGACGAGGGCTTCAAAAACGCTTCGCTCACAGTAATCGGGCATTTCAATACGGGAGTTGGCAGTTTTCTTCCAGCGGGTTTTCATATTCCGCTTTACGAAGCCTACGCCCTCATTGAGCAGAATAATTAAACTACCGGAATACTCTGCGCTGTCGAGTGCATCAACCATGCCGCCGCTTTTATCCAGACCGTTCCAACGGGTACAGAACAGACGGGAGTGCTTGATGGGAGCATCATCTGCAAGCAAAGCCCCTGCATTAGTCAGCTTTCCGTGGTCATCCCGCATTTCAAAGGAATCGAACAGTTTTTCCTCCATACTGTTGCCCGTCCAAGCCTTGTAGCGTTCGCGCAGCTTGGAAAAGGCGTAGTCTTTGAAATCGTACTCGGAGTCCAGAGCATCATAGGTGCGATTCATGCCTTTGAGAAGAAGCTGATTCAGCACATAGGACGGAGCGATCACGCTTTCGTTACCGATGCGGATATATGCTTCCGTAATACCGTCTGCCTTGTAATAGTACGGTGTGGAGCGTCCTGCGGAAACGGACAGTACAAGAATGTCCTTGCCGTTTTCACGTTCAGGCGCAAGTATAAAGTTCGGATACGGTGCGATACGTTCCTTAATCAAGCGGCTGATCGTTTCCGCATCGTTCTGAGCGTCAGCCAAGCCGATGACATTTCTATCGTTATCAATACCGAAAAAGAGAGTGCCGCCGATACCATTGGCAAAGGCACTGACACTTTTGAGCCAGCTTTTCGGCTTCTTAACTTCCAAAGAAACCTTGAAATCACATTCCGTTGCTTCTGCAATCCATCTGTCTATCATAAACTTATTTCCTTTCCTATCATTCCTTCTTATCCTTTGCCCTGCTTTTATATACATTGTACTTATTCTTGCACTGCGGGCTGCAGAAGATCGCACTCGGTCTGCTTGCCACAAAGGTCTGTAAACAATGTTTGCAGATACGGATGGGCTTTTCTGTGTCGGTCAGCATGAAGCTGAACATCATCTGCACCCCAAGTATCAGGGAGTGGAAATCCCAGACAATCGTCGGCTTGTCAAGCAGAGCAATGCGGTAGGTCGGCGCAATGCCGCCAAAGGCTTCCATGCCCTGCTGCATCAAAAGCCGCTGTTCAGGGGTCATGGTATCATAGTCCTCATAGAACAGCACGGAGGTCAGATGGGTAAAAGCAATATCAATAAACTGCTGCTTCATCCACTCATATCGTTCGGCATATTCCCGCTGAAAGCTCATATTGACCGCCATCGGCTTATCGCTCATGGTCATGGCAAGCGCCATCATCACACGGTCATTGTGTATGTTCCACATGGATTCCACGCCACGCTTGACCACATCCGGCTTGTCAAAGGGAAAGAACAAATTCAGATAATCCTCAGTGGACATGGATTCCTCACGGATAAAGTGATTTTTCGGAAGATACACTGCCTCATAATCCATAAAGCCCGGTGTGGTAGGCAGAGCTGTCATAAAACCAAGCAGACCGTATTTTACCGCAAATTGCTGGATGGCCTTTTGTATCTCCTGCGGCGTTTTTTTCTGTGATTCCATTCGCCCGATATTGATGGCATCCAGAACGATCCGCTGGTATTCGCTCAGTGGGTCGTAAATGCTCGGCTGTGCCGTTTTGGTCGGAGTCAGATACAGCGTTCCGTCCTCCGTTTCTTTCCATTCGTATTCGCTATATCGCACCCAGTTGGAACTGGTGCGCTCAAACAGGTTTTTCATCTTCAAAACCCTCCACTATATATTGTAACCTATATTATCTATAATTATATTACGACTTGTTGCTGTTTTCAACATCCACACTATTTTCGCTCAGAAATTCTTTTTCAAGTAAGGTCAAGGGCTGCTGTGCCTGCACTTTCTCGGTAAGTGCGGCAAGCAGCTTTTTTCGTATCTTTTTGAGCATCGTGTTCCGTACTTTGCGGATGTTGCGGTCTGTCTGCCCACGGATAGCGGCGATCTTGACAGAACTGTACTGCCGCAGAGCAGACAGGAACAGCAGGAACTTGTGATCCTCGTGCAGCTCCCGCAGGATGACGGACATCTCCCCATCTGTCACAAGCTCGTGTATGTCGTAAGGGCAATAGAAAATCGTATCTATGAAATCTCCCTTGCGCTCCTGCCGTGTCAGTACATCGTTCAGCGTATCGGGGAAACACAAGGCATCCCCAGATGCACCGTAGTCAAGGGGAACATCGTCACCGCTGCGGAACAATTCATGGTAACGCTCCTTGCGCTGACGGTTGGCATCGAGCCGGTCATACCATGCAACAAGGTTTTCGTACTCTTTGAGAGTTCGGGCAGAATCCTCCAAGCGTTTGAGAGCCTGCGCCCGAAGCTCACGCTTTAAGAGCTTCCGTTCGGGCTGCTCGTCTCCGGTATTGTCCTCATCATCCTCTATGGGGTTTTCCTTAGCATCGGCTTCTAACTCGTCAATGATCCGCTGTTCCTTTGCGAGAGACCGCCGTGTCTTTTCATCTTCCTCGGCTTCCGCATCATCGGCATCGGTATCGCTGTCAGCGAAAATGTCTTTCTTTTTTCGTTTCCTTCGTTTCTTTTCGGGAGGATCGTCGGTATCGTCCTCGTCGGCGGCATCTTCTTCCGCATCGTCCCAAAGGGCGTTTTCATCTTCATCCTCGTCATCGACTATGTAATCGGAATCGTCCGCTTCATATTCATCTTCAAAATCGGTATCTTCATCAAGACCGTCATGTTCGTATCGTTTGGGATCGCTGTGCACCGCCGGAAACCTCCCTTCAAAAATATTTTGCCAATTTTCTTTGATTCTCTGAAAAAACAGTTCCGCTAAACACCCTGTATTTCTCCTATTGGTGATGGAGTAATATATTTTGCCTGCAACTATATTACTTCCGACACTAAAGAAAGGAGGAAACTGCCTATGACCAAAACCTATCGTGAGCTGACGGGAAAGGAGAAACGACACATCAAAAAGTTGGTTGTATCCAAGTGCGCCAACTACGACAAGGAATACGGCTGCCTGCCGCTGGACTGCGAATGTCCTGTGTTTGGTATCTGCTTTACCAACAGCGCCTTGTGCAAGTGGTTTCGTAAGGCGCTGTTGCCAACCGCACCGGAGCTGCAAGCCATATTCGAGCCAATGCCCCTTGCCGTCTGTAAAGAATGCGGCAAGCACTTTCAGAAGAACGGTAAACGTGTCTACTGCTCGGACAAGTGTGCTGCTGAAGCAAGGCGCAAGCAAACGGCAGCAAGAGTGCGCAAGCACCGGGAGAAGAAATACCATGAGTAACCGTTTTGCCCTCGAAAAGCCTTGTGCCGCAAGGCTTTTTGGAGGGCGTTTCTGCGTTGGCAGGGTGTTGATACCTGTTGCCCACTTTTAACCGTACAAATGGTTACGCAGCACCGGAACTGAAATGATTATACGAGAATTTTATGAATTTTTCAACAAGGAGGTAAACCGCCTATGGTAAAAAACGAAAACAGTAACTTTTCTTATATGACACGCCGCATCGGCAGCACCATCTACAAGGTCAGGGTCGTATTCAATGAAAGCGGCACGGAGACAATGGAAGATAAAATTTTACGAATTATTCGCAACGAAGTGGTTACAACTGCCGGAACTTGTGATATAATAGATGCACCACAAATGAGCCGACAGTCTGAAAGGAGCGCATCATGATGAGCGTGAAACAGACTGTGGGACAAGATCCCAATAAAATTACGGCATTGTACGAGAGACTTTCCCGTGACGATGATCAGGCTGGCGATAGCAACAGCATTGTCAATCAGAAAAAATACCTCGAAACCTATGCCGGGCAGAAAGGCTACACGAACTGTCAGCACTATACCGATGACGGCTGGAGCGGCGGCAACTTTGAACGTCCTGCGTGGAAACGGCTGATTGCTGATATTGAAGCGGGCAAGGTCGCTCATGTGATCGTAAAGGACATGAGCCGAATCGGCAGAGACTATTTGCAGACCGGCTTTTACACCGAGGTCATGTTCCGTCAGCACGGCGTTCACTTTGTTGCGATTGCCAACAGCGTGGACAGCGATGACCAGAACAGCAATGAGTTTGCGCCGTTTCTCAATATCATGAACGAGTGGTATCTTCGTGATCTGAGCCGCAAACAGCGTACCGCCATCCGTGTAAAAGGCGAATCGGGCAAGCCTACCACCAACTGCGCCATCTACGGTTACAAGAAAATGCCGGGAGATAAGTACAGTTGGTATATCGACGAGGAAGCAGCAGAGGTTGTCCGCAGGATATTCCGGCTGACCATTGAGGGCAAAGGCCCTTATGACATTGCCCGTATCCTCTATGACGATAAAGTGGAAACGCCCGCCGTTTACTTCGGCAAGCAAAACAAGGGCGTTTGGAAAAGCAAAGAGGAATTTCCCAACCCGTATAACTGGAGCGGCTATGTCGTCGGGCAGATCCTTTCCAAGCCAGAATATATGGGGCATACGGTCAACTTCCGTTCTCATAAGCAGTCCTACAAGGACAAAAACGCAGTCATGAATCCCCAAGAGGACTGGCTGATCTTTGAGAACACCCACGAAGCCATCGTGGATCAGGAAACGTGGGAGCTTGCGCAGAAGCTCCGCAAGACACCGAGACGCCATGATACGTTGGGCGAAGCCAATCCGCTGACCGGACTTCTGTTCTGTGCCGATTGCGGGGCAAAGATGTATAACCAGCGTTCCAGAGGCGGCACAAAAAACAATCCCTATCCGTCCGACGTGTTCGATTGTTCCACCTATAAGCTGGCAAATCAGAAGCGGACATCATCTTGCTGCGGTCATTATATCACGACCAAAGCCCTGCGCACGCTGATCTTGGAGACCATCCGCACGGTCAGCACCTTTGCCATCTCCAACCAGGAGGAATTTGCCGCAAAGGTACGCTCCGCTTCCCAGATCAAGCAGCAGGAAGCGGCAAAGGAAACAAAACGCAGGCTGAACAAGGACAAGAAGCGGATTGCCGAGCTTGACAATATTATCAAGAAGCTCTATGAGTCCTTTGCCATCGGGCGCATTACCGATGAACGCTTTGATACCCTGCTTGCCGAATATGAAGCCGAGCAGAAAACCTTGCAGGCATCCGCAGCAGAAACCGAACAGCGGGTGGCCTCGTTTGAGGAAGATACCGCCCGTGTGGAGCGGTTTATGGAGCTGGCGAGAAAGTACACCGACTTTTCCGAGCTGACCACGATGATGATAAACGAGTTTATCGACAAGATCATTGTCCATGCTCCTGAAAAGGTGGACGGCGACAGAGTGCAAGAGGTTGAAATTTATTTGAAATTCATCGGGCGCTTTGATTTGCCCGAACCGGAGCTGACCGAGGAAGAAATCAAGCGGCAGGCGTTTTTGAAGAAAGAACGTGCCCGCAGCCGTGAACGCTACCAAAAGCTGAAATCCGGTGAACGCACCGTAGGCGTACCCATTACGCAGACCTGTAAATGCTGCGGCAAAACCTTTGAAGCAAGGTCAACGGCAAAGCTGTTCTGCGATGTGAATTGCCGGGCAAAGTATTACCGGCAGGAAGCGGCAAAGGAACGAAGCCGTGAGATCACCTGCGAACACTGCGGCAAGACCTTTACCACTACACGAAATAGTGTCAAATACTGCTGTGATGATTGCCGGTATGAGGCGCAGATCAAGCGGCAGGGCGAACGGAAGAAAGCCCTGCGGGAAACAAAGCACGAACAAGCACCGCCGGAGAAAGAGCATAAAACAGCATAAACGTGTTTGACGTGGGGCGAATATATTTTGCCCCACGTCTTTGATAAGGAGAAGGAAATATGGTATGGAACAGCGAATGGGAATACAACAATCAGGACACGCTTAAAGACTGGTATCAGAAGAAAATTTCCGGCGAAGAACCGGATTTGGCAGTGAGGAAAATCATCTGCAAGGGCTGCGGCAGAGAGTTTTACACGCAGATCGAGACCAAGAAATACTGCCTCTATTCTCGGTGCGGTAATCGTGGGTATCAAAAGGAATTGACACAGCGGCGGCGTGAAGCTCGCCAAGGCCGCATATGCAAATGCTGCGGCAAGGCCTTTACTCCCAAGAGATCGGATGCCGTTTATTGTTCAAATGCTTGCAGACAGAAAGCATATCGGCAGAATGTTGCGGATAATGCAAGTTCCTAAATTGAGAACTTGCCGTAATCGTAACAAAACAACGAACGCGGCGTTACGGTTAGGTAAGTGTTCAAAATGCACACTTGCCTAACCGTAACGAAAACAACAGAATATCTGTAAACCGCCGTCAAAGGAGTTTCCATTGTGGAAACCTTTGGCGGCTTTTCTATTTCAAAATATTTTGTATCGCCGCAAAGCGGCAGAAAGGAAACGCTATGAATTTAATGAACAACACCAATCCCATCATCATCGGCATCGACCATGGCTACGGCAACATCAAGACCGCCCACTGCTGTTTCAAGACGGGCGTTGCCGCCTATGACAAGGAGCCGACCTTCAAAAGCAATCTGCTCGTCTATGAGGGTAGATACTATCTCATCGGAGAGGAACACAAGGAATTTATCTCCGATAAAATGACCGACAACGATTATTATATTCTCACCCTTGCCGCCGTTGCCCGTGAGCTGAATATCCGTAAGCAGACCGCAGCCTGCGTTCACCTTGCAGCGGGACTTCCTCTGACATGGGTAAGCGAACAGAAGGACAGTTTCAAGGAGTATCTTCTGCAAAACGACAGCGCCGATTTCACGTTCAAGGGCGTTGACTATCACGTTGATTTTGCCGGCGCAGATATTTTTCCGCAGGGCTTTTCCGCTGTTGCAGACAAGCTCCGTGCGTTCAAGGGTATCAATATGCTCTGTGATATTGGCAACGGAACGATGAACGTCATGTATATCAACGAGTGCCGCCCGCTTGCGAAAAAGTGCTTCACCGAGAAATACGGCACCAATCAGTGTATGCTCGCTGTGCGTGAAAATCTGATGAAGCAGTTTGGCGTGTCGGTGGATGAAACCGTCCTGGAACGTGTCATCCGCCACGGTACGGCAGACATCAGTGACCGTTATCTGACCGCCATCCGTGACACCGCAGCCGAGTACGCTGAAGGCATCTTCCGCAGACTGCGTGAGCATGAATATGATCCCGAACTGATGCGCCTGTATGTGGTGGGCGGCGGGAGCTGTATTCTCAAAAACTTCGGCAGCTATGACAAAGACCGTGTCATCATCAACGACGATATTTGCGCTACCGCAAAGGGGTATGAGCTGCTTGCCGAGCAGAAGCGCGGCAGAAAGGGCGGTATCGTATGAAACAGATCTACACAACCACGCTCCGGTTAAATCTTACGGATGAGGATGACCGCCGAGCCTATGAGCATTTACAGCGGATGGACAAGAAGCAGTATCGCCCCTACAGCAAGGCGATTGTTATCGCCATCAATGACCACTTTGAACGACAGGCACGGCTTGCAAGCGATCCCTATCTGGAAACCCGTGAAAAAGAGGATGCTTTTCTCAGACAGGTGACGGAAGCCATTGAACAGGGCTTGCGGTTTGCGCCTGTCGGTATGCTCCCGTACACGCCGCCTGCCACCGTTGAAACCCCTTCCGCCGAGGATGACGAGAATATTTCGGCGGCATTGGACTTTGCTGACAGCTTCTGATACTACGATCGCCCTCGTTTGGTATTACTGCGATACCAAACGAGGGCGTTTTTGCTACTACGAAAATTTACAGAAAAAGTGTGATACCAAACGGGCAGGAATTTAGTATCTGTCTGCTACCAAACAACCCCATTTTTACTACCACAGGAGGAATTTCTATGACCACAGATGAGAAGAAATTGCTGCAAGCCAAGCACAGATTGGAGGAAGCCCAGATGCGTGACCGCCAAAAAGAGCGAAAAGCGAGGACACGGCGGCTGATTCAGGAGGGAGCGATCCTTGAAAAGGTCTTTCCGAGCATTATTTCCTTGAGCCTTGACGAATTGGAGGACTTTCTATGCAGACTAAGACGGTAAACTTAAGACGAGGGGCGTTCGGGCAACCGAGCGTCCCGTTTCTTTTATCCCGAAGGGCGCACTTACTCACCACCCCGAAAGGGCGGTGGTATTGCCAGCGATTTTATCGCTTTGGCAACCGTGCGCTCTGCGAGGCGGATGCGGCTCCTGCGGGAGCCTTATGGACAATGCTGCAAGGCATCATTGTCCACGCAGTCGGCTCAATGTTCTGCTTCATATGCACAACAAGGGGATGGCGATTTGCCACCCCCTCAGCCGCCTGCCTGCGAAAAACTGCCACCGGCCGTTTTATCGTAGATATGGGCGCACTACGCCGCCCATTTTTTGCGAAAAAGAAACAAAAACAGGAACGAGAGGACGGTGAGAACGAATGGCGATCTACCACTTGGAAGCAAAGGTGATCAGCAGAGGTTCGGGGCGATCTGCGGTTGCCGCTTCCGCATATCTGAGCTGTACCAATATCCTCAATGACTACGACGGGGTACGGCACGATTTTACACGAAAGAAAGGGCTTGTGTGGCAGGATGTGTTTTTGCCGGAGTTCGCTCCACCCGAATGGAAAGACCGAGGTGCGCTTTGGAACGCTGTGGAGGAAAACGAAAAGACCAAGGACAGCCGCCTTGCCCGTGAGTTCGTTCCTGCGCTGCCTATCGAGTTGACACCGGCACAATGGCAGGAGTTACTAACCGATTTCATTCAGAACAGCTTTATTGCCGAGGGAATGTGCGCCGACGTTGCTATCCACGATCCGCACCCGCCCGGTCATAACCCACACGCTCATATTATGTTTTATCATTTTATGAACGCGCAAAATGCGATCCGAGGTTTTTAGAAGTGTTAGAAAATATCAAAGAAAAAGTTGTTGACGGTCAAATTGTAGTAGAGCGTGTTGTGCCTAAACTTTCCAAACTGTCTTTTTGTCGTAAAGGCCAATCAAGTTTATTAGCAACTAAGCGTTATCAAGAGATTTTGGACAACTTAAGGTTATCAACAATTAGATAGATATAGTCGCCGCATATTCAACGGAGAATAAAAAAACCGTTGTTTTAGCGGCCATATAGTCATGCAAAAGCAAAATGGAGAATGCCTTACGGCGGTTTTGAAATAACGATCAAAGCCGCCGTTTTTCTTTTTCAAAAATGGATTTACAGGGGGCATATTAAAGTCGCCATTTTTTAAGGATACGGCGGTATCAAGGAGGTATCGCCGTGTTACTTTTCTTACGACATAATTCGACTATCTTTTACATACTAAAAAAAGCCTTTATCCACTAACGGGATATTTCGGCTATGAGTATGAACTGTCAATACATCTAAATACTTCTTACAATTCCTTTGCGCTCGTCCGCGTCTTGCGGGCGGGCGCATTTTGTTTATTTCAATTTATTTTTGAAAGGAGCAACAAAGAGCCATCTCCCGAACGGGTACGGAGCGAAAGGGGCAGAGAGGACAAGCCTTTAACTCCCGTCCTCTACTCCACGCGGGAAGGAGGTGAACTCTATGGAGCTATCTTCTTCCGACAAGGAAAGAATACAACATCAGTATGACGCATTGGCAAAGAAAACGTTGGTAGGCGAAGCGAAAAGCTACCGCCGCACCCTTGCGAAACGCGCAGCCCGCGAAGTAACTTTTTCGGATTTGAGCGAAAGCGAACTCGCGCAGCTTTTCACGACGGACGAATACGAAAGCGATTATTACCGTTTTCAAGTGTCCGGCTTTGATGTACTCGTCAAAAATGAACTGCTCGCCGAAGCCCTTAACGCTTTGCCCGAAAGGAAACGCGATATTGTTCTCTTGTCCTACTTCTTGGATATGAGCGACGCGGAAATTGGCGAACTGCTGAATGTTGTACGCACGACGGTTTTCCGGCATAGGAAATCCGCGCTTGCGAAGATCAAACAGTATTTGGAGGGAAAAGCAGATGATGAACACCGTTAGGAAATCTGAAAATCTGTTGCCGTTCCCTGTCATTTCCGCAGCGGCAAACGGCGACACAAACGCCATGTGCGCGATCTTGAAGCATTACGAGGGTTACATAGCGAAACTTTGTACCCGAACGCTGAAAGACGACGCGGGCAATACTTACTCCTATGTGGACGAAGAAATGCGTAACAGGCTGCAAGTGCGCCTTATTACCCGCACTCTTGCGTTTCATGTAGGCTAACTCTTTAAGCCCATGCGGGGAGCGTGTACCCCTTTCCACGCTTCCCGTTATGGGCTGTTTGTCGTTCCGTAAAAGCATATCGAAAACGGTATGCTTTTACAGGCTGACAAAGCCTTATTGTTCCTTGATAAAGAAAGCCCGCAAGATAACGGCGGCGCAGTATAACAGGCAAACGAATACATACCGCTTATATCGAGCCGAACAGCGGGTACGCCATGACAGCTTTTCACACAGGGAAAGCCGAGCGAGAAATACCGCGCTGCAAAACAGGTTTAGCAGCTTGTGGGCGACGACATATAGGCGGGACGAAACGCCTTTATAGCCATAGTCCGAGCGTTAAGAGCGTCGCAGGCATTGGGTAAAGCTGCCTTAAATGAGCAGGGGTGAAACTCCCGCGGTGCTGCCGCTGACAGCCGTTCGTTTCTGCCTTTCATTTTTAATCTTTTTGTTATCCCACGAAAGGGGGATTTTACATTATGGAACAAACAAAGCAAACAACAAAATCCCCGGTTGTGCGCGAATACAAAATCGGGGATATTACCTATATTGTCAAAGCCGTTGTTAAAGACGGTGTAAAAGAGGACGCCACGACAAAGGTACGCCGCTTAATCCAAAATGACTTAAACCGGGGAAAAAGCCCGGTATAATGCCGAAAATGTAATCCTATTGCAGACGGACGACGGGTTTTGTGGTATAATACATATAACCTGTTTGTCCGGCTGTCGGAATAGGAGGTAACATGAAACAGTCGGATAAATTGACCGCATACTATTTTCGTGCGGCGCAACAAATAGATACTTTGTACCTTGACAATCAAATGCAAAAACTTCTTTACCATGCAAGCCAAAACGGGATTACCGCCTTTGCGCTGTATGTGGATAACGGTTATAACGGTTTGAACTTTAACCGTCCCGCATTTTCCCTCATGCAGCAGGATATGAGCGACGGGCGCATTGGTAAAATCGTTGCTACGAGCCTTGACCGTATTTCCCGTAACAGTTTAGATGTGCTTGCTTTTGCAGATTACGCCGTTTCTACGGGCATTTCTCTGGAAACAATCAACGGCGACCATGCAACGCTGGATTGGAACAGACAGCTATATGCTGCACTTGCCGCGAAAGGCGGTGAGTGCAAATGACAAAGACCTTTTCTTTTCAGCAGATTGCTGTCCCCAAAGTGTTAAGCGAAGAAGTCCGCGAAGCCATTTCAAATAATGTTTTGCAATTCTATGTGCGCGATCAGCAGCAGGAAGCGCAGGACGAGGGCATAACGGCTTTATATGAACGCCTTTCACAAGAGGACAAATTAGAGGGTGAGAGCAACAGTATCGCCAACCATGATGTAATGTATAGAGGGTGGAATACACCAAAAAACATTACATCATGACTGGCGGCTCATTTGTGGCGAATGAAAAGACAGTTATGATAAAGGAGGAATGCCCTCAAACCTACCGTAACTGTCAACCACATTCCCGCGAAAGGAGCCTTGTATGGAACTGACTTACACCAAATGCGGCGACTATCTCATTCCCGACCTTGTGTTATCGGACACCAAAGAGTACCATATCGGGAAATATGGCCGGTTGCGCCGTGCCTACTTAAAAGAACACCGGCCCATTCTGTATACCGATCTCATTGTCACTGAAAAGCTGTTTCCCCATTTGGAGGAAATCGACACCGCCTGCCGGGAGCGTCTGGAAATTATCGAAAAAGTCATGATGCAGCAAGAGCGCGTCACAGAAGCCCTGAAAGCTGCCGACCAGATGGCATGGGTGCGCTCCATGAACTCCATCCACAACAGAGCCGAGGAAATCGTCCTGGCAGAGCTGGTCTACTGTTGCGGGAGGGAACGCTATGATTTTGGAAGCCATGTATAACGGAGAGTTTTATCCCTGTGAAACGGTAGTGCCCACGTCCTCGGAATACCGCAAGGCGGTCCAAACCTGTGCGGCGTTGATGGAGCAGCTATCCCAGCGGCTCAGCAAAGAGGACTATGCGCTGGTGGAAGAACTCCGGGCGCAGAACGCTATCGCCCAGTGTGAGGAAAGTGAGAGCCATTTCAAGTATGGCTTTTCGGCTGGGCTGATCGTCCAGCAGGAAGCCCATGAACAGCTGCAAAACAAGAAATAAGCGATGAACGAAAAAGCCCACGCAGCCGGAAAGAGAACCGGTGGCGTGGGCTTTCTGCGTATATGGTTATTCTGTCAGATCATCCGAAGTTTCCGCAACCAGCCGGTCAAAGTCGCTCTGATAGGTCCGATCCTGCAATACCCGGAACTTTTCAAACTCTTTCTCAGCAAAGGCTTTGGCAATGGCGGCAGTCACCTTGCCTTTATCATGCAGAATATCTTCCTCGTTGAACTGTAAAAATGCGTCAAGCCGTTTGACCCAATCGGCCATATACATGACATTCCCCCGGCGGGCCTGCCGTTCCGCATAGTCCAGGTACATGGTGACGATCTCGTTCAGGTTTCGCATTTCCGTTTCGTTCAGATAGTTTTTGGCAACGGTGACATCCGATTTGCGGATGCGGCCTTTGGGGGCGTTTTTCCATGTGGTCAGCCCCATGTTGGGCTTGGTGCTGTCGGCACGGCCATATACAATCTCGGCGGCGGTATGATGGGTGACCGCATAGTGGAGCTTATTCTGCACCGTTGCGAAAAACTCCTTTGTGATGGGGCTTTCCACATCGTAGTCGGCGCTGCACTGGGAATATATGTCCGTGATTTTCTGGTAAAATCTTCTCTCGCTGGCCCGGATGTCCCGGATACGCTCCAGCTGTTCCTCGAAATAATCCTTGCCGAAAAAGTTCTCCGGCTCCCGCAGCCGTGCGTCATCCATCACATAACCCTTGATGATGAACTCTTTCAACACCCGGTTCGCCCAAATGCGGAACATGGTCGCCTTTTTGGAGTTCACACGATACCCCACAGCGATAATGGCATCCAGATTATAATAGTTGGTCTGATACCGTTTTCCGTCTGCCGCAGTTGTTTCCATTTTGGAAACAACTGAATCCTCGCTCAGTTCGCCGGATTCAAAAATATTTTTCAGATGCTTGGAAATGGCCGCTTTCTGTACCTCGAACAGCTCTGCCATTTTTGCCTGTGTCAGCCAGAGGTTTTCCTGAAAGAGCAGGATTTCCACCCGCACTTCTCCGTTTTCGGTTTTGTAAAAGAGGATTTCTCTGGTTTCATACGGGGTCAGTCCCTGTTCCTCACTCATTCCTCGTCACCTCCATCCGTCCGGTTCTTTCCCCGGCTCTTGTAGACATTGTACTGGTTCTTGCACCGTGGGCTGCAAAAGGCGGCGTTGGACCGGCTGCCCAGGAACACTTTCTGGCAGTGCTTGCACAGGCGCAGGGGCTGGTCACCATCCACCAGCATGAAGCTGAACATCATCTGGATACCCAGCAGCAGGGAGTGAAAATCCCAGTAAATGGTGGGCTTATCCAGCAGCTCAATGTGGTAGCTGGGGGCAATCCCGCCGAACGCAGCCATGGCCTTGCGGTACAGCCCCCGTGCATCCTCATCGATGGAATCATAGTCATTGTAGTACAAAATGGCCGTGGTCAGCGTAAAGGCCCAGTCCTTAAGCTGCTGGGCAACCCAGTCGTAGGGTTCCGCATATTCCCGCTGGAAGCTCATGTTTTTTGCCATCGGTTCATCCATGAAAGTCATGGTCAGGGCAACCATCGTCCGGTCACCGGACACATTCCATGTAGATTCAATCCCCTTCTTCGCCAAGTCCAGCTGGTCAAAGGGGTAAAACAGGGACAGGTATTCGTCCGTTTCCATGGATTCTTCCTTGATAAAGTGGTTTTTGGGCAGGTATACCGCCTCATAGTCCATAAAGGAAGGGGTGGTGGGCAGGGCGGTCATCAGCCCCAGCAGGCCGTACCGGGTGATAAACTCCATGATCGCCTTTTCCACTTCTGCTTCCGGCTTGCGCCCCATCATCAGCATCCCCACATTCAGCGCATCCAGCACAATGTTGGGGATCTCTTTCAGCGGATTGTAGACATCCGGCTTTGCATTCTTGCCGGGGGTGATGTACCGTTTGCCATCTTCCGCTGTTTTCAGCTCATAGTGATCGTACCGCACCCAATGGGAACGGGACTGTTCAAATAAATTTTTCATCATACACGCCCTTTCTCCTTAATCGTCCCAATTATCAGGGGCGGTTTTTCTTTTTTCTGCGCTTGGTCTTGTTCTCCCGCCGGATCACGGCATCCTTGCCCTGTTTTCTTGCGATTTTCGAGTATTCCTCTAAAAACTGGCGCTCCCGCAAGGTAAAGCTGCCGTCATGCTCCTGCTTGCCGCACAGATGGTCATACATCTGGCGCTGCAATTTCTTGTGGATGGTTTTCCGCAGCTTGCGGATGTTGCGGTCAGACTGCCCACGGACAGCGGCAAGCCGGGTGGTGCTGTACAGCCGCAAAGAGAGGAAATACAAAACCTCCTTGTGTTCCTCGCTCAGTTCCTCCACCATGTGAGAAATAAAGGGATCAGCGGTCAGGTTGTGCATCTCATAAGGGCAGTCAAACAGGATGTCCAGAAAGTTTCCAGCCATCAGCTGCCGGTATGCAGGGTTGTTCATCCATCGGGGAATGAGCTTCGGTTCCGGCACCGCCTGATATTCCAGCGGCACATCCCCACGGAGGTTTTCATGATCCCGTTCCCGGCGTTCCCGGTTTCGGTCCAGCTTGTTCCATTCCTCCACCACGGCCCGGAAATCTTTTTCGGTGCGTGCGGCTTCCTCCAGCCGCCGTATGGCCTCGGCCCGCATCTCCCGTTTCAGCCGCTTTTCGCTGACTGGGGCAGCTTCTTCTTCCTCGGTTTCCAGTTCGACATCATAGTCAATGGGATGCTCGTCCTGCTCCAGCTCATTTTCCAGCTCGGCCAGACGTTCTTCCGCAAGCGCCTGTTCCAGCGTTTCCTCCGCCCCAGCGCCTGTCCCATCGTCCCATCCGGTGAAGCCACCTTTGGTATCCAGAAGCTCGTCATCAGACAGATACGCCATGACTCCACCTCTTTTCAAAAAAATATTTTGCGATTTTTCAAAAATGGTTCCGTTTTGCACCCCGGATTTCTCCTATTAGTGAAAGAGTAATCTAAAAACAAGTTACTTGGGTTGCATTGGCTCGTTCACGCAGGAGAAAGGGGGCTTTCGCCATGTTCAGGCTTGACACAAAAAAGAAGTAACACAATCGCAGGTTACAAACAACGGAACTATAACAACAGTATACACCGGATGCGCTGAAAGCGCAAGAAAGAGAGGTTCTATGGCAGATAAAAACGCCGTGTTTCTGACTCGGCACATTGGCAAGACCACCTATAAAGTTCGTGTCTACCTCAGCGAAACCGCCGAGGAAACGATGGAAGATAAAATTCTGCGGCTGATCCGCAATGACGGGCTGGCAAACCAGTCGGAATGTGGTATAATGGAACTGCCACAAATGAGCCGTCCGTCTGAAAGGAGCGCCTGATATGGCAAACAGACAGACGGAAGAAAAAATCACTGCGCTCTATGAGCGCCTGTCCCGTGACGATGACCTCACGGGCGACTCGAACTCCATTCTGAATCAGAAACGTTATCTCGAAAGCTATGCAGCACAGCGGGGCTACACCAATATCGTCCACTACACAGACGATGGGTGGTCCGGCGGCAACTTTGACCGTCCCGCATGGAAGCGCCTTGTGGCGGACATTGAGGCGGGAAAGGTGGCTCATCTGCTGTGTAAGGACCTAAGTCGGATCGGCAGAAATTACCTGCAAACCGGCTTTTACACCGAGGTAATGTTCCGGCAGAATGGGGTTCATTTTGTAGCTGTCGCCAATAACATTGACAGCGAGGAACAGGACAGCGGCGAGTTTGCTCCCTTTCTCAATATCATGAACGAATGGTATCTGCGTGACCAGTCCAAAAAGGTTTCGGCAGCATACCGTGTTAAGGGGAAGGCAGGCAAGCCCACCACCAACAACGCCATCTATGGCTACAAAAAAGACCCGGAGGATAAGGACCACTGGCTGATGGACGAGGAAGCCGCCGCTGTGGTGCGGCGGATCTTCCGGCTTGCGGTGGAGGGGCACGGCCCCCATGAGATCGCCAAGATACTCACACAGGAAAAGGTGGAGTGCCCCGCCTATTATCTGGCCCGCAACGGCAGGGGCTGCCGGAAAAACACCGTGGACACCAGCCGACCCTATGACTGGTACGGTTTTACGGTCAGCTCCATGCTGGCCAAGCCGGAGTATATGGGGCACACCGTCAATTTCCGTTCCTCCAAAAAGTCCTACCGGGATAAGCGGGTAAAAAATGACCCGTCCGACTGGCTGATTTTTGAGAACACCCACGAGGCCATTGTTGACCCGGAAACCTGGCAGCTGGCCCAGCAGGTGAAGCAAACCGTGCGCCGGACGGATACTACCGGCATCGCCAATCCCCTGACCGGCCTTGTGTTCTGTGCCGACTGCGGAGCCAAGATGTATAACCACCGGGGCAAACGCAAAAAGGATGGGCGGGAGTATGGAACAGACTTTTACAACTGCTCCACTTACACCCTGACCTTTGAGCGTGAAACCCAGATGTGCTTTTCCCACACCGTCAGCACCAAAGCCCTGAACGTACTGATTCTGGAAACCATCCGTACCACCGCCAGCTATGCCATCCAGAACAAGGAGGAATTTATTCAGAAAGTTCGCAGTATTTCACAGGTTCGCCAGCAGGAAGCGGCAAAGGAGCTGAGACGCAAGGTCGCCAAGGAGCGCAGGCGCAGCGCCGAGCTGGACGTGCTGATTAAAAAGCTGTATGAAACCTATGCCATGGGCAAACTGGAGGAAAAGCGGTTCGAGCTGCTGTGTGCCGAATATGAAAAGGAACAGGCAGATCTGGAACAGCTGCTTGCCTCTGAGCAGGCGCAACTGGACCAGTTCCATGAGGACACCGACCGTGCCAGCCACTTTCTGGCGCTGGCACAGAAATATACGGATTTCACCGAGTTGACCGCCCCCATGATCCATGAATTTGTGGAGAAAATTCTGATCCATGCCCCGGACAGAAGCACCGGAGAACGGGTGCAGGAAATTGAGATTTACCTGAACTTTATCGGGAAGTTTGAAGTGCCCATGCCCGAACCCACCGAGGAAGAACTGGCTGCGGAGGAAAAGCGCCGCCAGAAGCGTATCCGTGACCATGAAAAATATCTGCGCCAGAAGGAGCGCAAACAGAAGATTGCCGAGGGGCTGATCGTTCCGGGTGAACCGTACCAGCTGGTGTGCCAGTGCTGCGGAGAGCCGTTCCAGTCTGTCCGCCCCAACGCTAAATTCTGCAAACCCGCCTGCCGGGAGAAGTTCTACCGGCAGGAAAAGCGGAAAGCCAAAGAAACGGAAACATCACAAACTGCATAAGGACTGCGGCCTGCCCAAACAAACCGGGCAGGCCGCTTTTTTTATGCCCTGAAACGGAGGGATTTTTGATGACACTGTTTGAACTGGTAAAACAGAATATTTGTGTGCCGGATGCGGCGGAACACTATGGGCTGCAAGTCAACCGAAACGGGATGTGCAGCTGTCCGTTCCATGAGGACCGGCACCCCAGCATGAAGCTGAACGAACGGTATTTTTACTGCTTCGGCTGCGGGGCCACCGGCGATGTGATTGACCTTGTGGCGAGGCTGTTTGCCCTGAGCAGTTACGAGGCAGCGCAGAAGCTGGCACAGGATTTTGGGATTGGCCCGGACAAGCCGCCTGTGGCAGCTGCCCTGCCCAAACCGGAGCGTCCCCTGCTGAAAGCATACCGGCAGGAGGAAGTACGCTGCCTGCGAGTGCTGTGTGATTATCTGCATCTGCTGGAAAGCTGGAAGGTGCAGTACGCACCCAAGACAGCGGAAGATACTTTGGATGATCGGTTTGTGGAAGCCTGTCAGATGCTGGACTATGTGGAGTATCTGGCGGATTTGCTCATTGCCGCTGAGCTGGAACAGCGGGTGAAAATTGTTGAAATGCTGAACAAGGATGGCCTGATTGCCGGTTTGGAGGAACGGCTGGACAGGCTGAAAAAGGAGGACGATGCCCATGAAAAACAAAACGCAGCTTGACGGGATGCCCGTCTGGTTTGATGGAAAAAGCATCAACGAAGCCCTGTTTTGTGAGGAGTTCTTGCAGACGCACAAGATCATCTTCACAAACGGGGCTTTTTTCACGCCCGAAGGCCGTGTGACTGATGAGTTGCCCCTGCGGGGAGAGATTTTTGAAGAGCTGAAATACTGTGCGGTCAGCAACATTCCCCGCAAAATCAGCAACATTGTGGAGCTGATGAAGCTGGCGGCACTGGCAGAGGATTTTCCCCCGGAGCCGGACCGGATTCACCTTTCCAATGGGACGCTTTTTCTGGATGGGACCTTTGCGGAGGGAAAGTCGAAAATCGTCCGTAACCGTTTCCCCGTGGCCTACAACTCCAACGCCCCAAAGCCTGCCCTCTGGCTGCAATTTCTGGATGGCCTTCTCTACCCGGAGGACATTCCAACCTTGCAGGAATATATCGGCTACTGCCTGATTCCCAGCAACAAGGGACAACGGATGATGGTCATTAAGGGCAGCGGCGGCGAGGGCAAGTCGCAGATCGGCGCTGTTCTGGGAACTTTGTTCGGCTCCAACATGAAGGATGGCAGCATCGGGAAAATATCCGAGAACCGTTTTGCCCGTGCTGACCTGGAACATATCCTCCTGTGCGTGGACGACGATATGCGGATGGAGGCCCTGCGCCAGACCAACTATGTGAAATCCATTGTCACCGCCCAGGGCAAGATGGATTTGGAGCGCAAGGGCAAACAGAGCTATCAGGGATGGATGTGCGCCCGGCTGTTAGCATTCTCCAACGGAGATTTGCAGGCGCTGTTTGACCGCAGCGACGGATTTTACCGCCGCCAGCTGGTGCTGACCACGAAAGAAAAACCAGCTGGCCGTGTGGATGATCCCGACCTTGCGGAGAAGATGAAAGCCGAGGTGGAGGGCATTCTGCTGTGGGCTTTTGAGGGATTGCAGCGGCTGGCCGCTAATAACTTCAAGTTCACCGAAAGTGACCGCACCAGAGGGAACCGGGAGGCAGTCAAACGGGACAACAACAATGTCTATGATTTTCTGGATTCAGACGGGTATGTTCGCCTGAAGGCCGATTTATCTGCCAGCTCCAAAGAGCTGTATGAGGCATACCAGATTTACTGCACCGAGAACAACCTGCCTGCCCTGAAGCCCCGCAGCTTCAGCGAAGCCCTGATCGCTTGCCAGAGCCGCTACAATCTGGAATACTGCAATAATGTGACCAACACAGCCGGACGGCGGGTGCGTGGCTTTCTGGGGATTGAGGTATTGGTGAGAAATCATATATCAGTGTTTTCCGGTGATTCGATGCGTACGTACGTACCGGAAGATGTGCCGGAGGAATGGCGGCGCTGAACCGTGTACGTACGTACGCTTTGATTAACCCTTGTTCTCCCTTTTATAGCAATTCGGCGGCTATGGTAGTCAGAATCACCGGTCAAATCTCCATGCTAAATCAAGGCGAGTGGGAATCGAAAAATATTTGACGGTTGGAAGAAATCATTTTACGAAACCGTGCTTCTCGTCCCGGTGAACCGGGTACATGGAATCATGGGAAAATGCACGGTTTCAAGCCAAGTCACACGGAACGGAAAAGTCGGAAGGTGCGACCTATGGGCAGGACATCACACCGGCAATTCTGAACGGATTTGGTGACAAGGGAATTTTTCACGACACAGCGAAGCGGTTATGCCAGAGGGCGTGCCAGCTTCGCTTTTTTATCAAGTAAATTTAGGAGGATTTTTGATGATGACGGTACGCAACGAAATCAAGGCACAAATCATCCGGGCGGGATATACCATGCAGGAGCTGGTTGACCGGCTCCATGAGGAATACGGCTGGTCGGACAGTTTTTCCAACCTGTCGGCCAAGCTCCAGCGGAAATCCATCCGCTATAAGGAGGTCATGCAGCTGGCCGATGTGCTGGGCTACGACCTGATCTGGCAAAAACGGAGGTAAATCTATGACAAGTGAAGAAAAGAAACTGTTGCAGGCAAAGCACCGCTTGGAGGAAGCCCAGGCACGGGACCGGGTGGAGGAGCGAAAAGCCCGGACAAGGCGGCTCATTCAGGAGGGCGCTGTGCTGGAAAAAGTGCTGCCGGAAGTACAGGCGGTAGGGCTTGATAATCTGGAAGAATACCTGCGGCGAAAGCTGGCAGCACACGATTGAAAACGGCTGGGAGGTCTCCGGGAAACCGGGGGCCTTCCTCTTTTTTATCCCGAAGGGCGCACTTACTCACCACCCGCCGTTGGCGGGCGGTGGTATCCCTCCCATCGGTCGGGATCGTGCGCTCTCCGAGGGGGCTGCGGCTGTTGCGACAGCCGTATGGACAATGCCACAGCACGGGTGAGCTGCTGTCATTGTCCACGCAGTTATCGCCATCACAACCGCTTTGCGTTTGTGAACAGAGGTACAACCTGTACCCTGTTTGCGACAACTGCCTGCAAAAACCTGCCGCCGGCAGCTTTCCCGCAGAGATGGACGGCACAGCGCTGCCGTCCATTTTCTCTTTTGCGAAAGAGAAACAGAAAAATGAAAAAACGGGGGTGAATGAGATATGGCGATTTACCATCTGGAGGCGAAGGTGGTAAGCCGGGGCGCAGGCCGCTCCGCCGTGGCCGCTTCCGCTTATCTGAGCTGCTCCCGCCTGTATAACGATTACGACGGGATTCAGCATGACTACACAAGAAAGCAGGGACTTGTCTGGCAGAAAGTGTTTCTGCCAGAATACGCCCCGCAGGAATGGCAGGACAGGGAAAAGCTCTGGAACGCTGTGGAGGAAACCGAAAAGACGAAGGATAGCCGCCTTGCCCGTGAGTTTGTCGTCGCCCTGCCCATAGAGCTGAACCGGGAGCAGCAGATCGAGCTGCTGCAAGTGTTTGTTCGGGAGCAGTTTGTGGCCGATGGAATGTGCGCCGATGCTGCAATTCACGACACCGACGGTCATAATCCCCATGCCCACATTCTTCTGACCGTGCGACCGCTGGATGAGCAAGGCAAGTGGCAGTACAAGACCGAGAAAGAGTATCTGTGCATCAGAGACGGCGAGGAACGAGGGTTCACCGCCGCAGAGTTTAAGACAGCGCAGAACGAGGGCTGGGAAAAGCAGTATCCCTACAAGGTCGGCAAAAGGAAGGTGTATATGACGCCATCTGCTGCCCAGACGCAGGGGCTGGTTCGTGCGGACAAGCACCCGAAAAGTACGAAGTACGGCAGACAGAATCCCATCTCCGAGCGCTGGAACAGCGAGGAACAGCTTGTGGCATGGCGGGCAGCGTGGGCGGATGTGTCCAACCGCTATCTGGAGCGTACAGGACGGGAAGAACGCATTGACCACCGAAGCAATACAGACAGGGGCTTGACCGAGCAGCCCACCATTCACGAGGGTGTGGTTGCCCGTGCGTTGGAGAAAAAAGGCATTATCTCTGACCGCTGTGAAATCAACCGACAGATCAAGGCGGACAATGCCCTGCTGCGGGAACTGAAAGCAACGGTTAAGAAGCTGATGCAGGCGGTAAAGAATACCGTTCCTGCCATAGCGGAAGCAATGGAGAAGATACGCAGCAGTATGCTGATTTTCAGTTATCAACTTCGCCACATCGGTGTTGGCAAGTACAATATGGTCAAGCGCGTCAAGGCAGTCAAGCCAGAGCTTGAACGCTATGGGGGATTGGTACAGCAGATCAAGGACAAATCCAAGGAACGGAAAGCTCTGCTTGCGGAGAAAAAGGAAACGCCTTTCTATCAGATACCCAAACTACACGACCTTACCCGACGCATTACCGAGTTGACCGAGGAGTTGGAGGAGCTGAAAACCGACAAGGAAATGCTGCTTTACTCTTTGGACTGCACCGATGATGCGGGTATTTCTGCCATGAAGAAAGAAATCGCCGTATTGGAGGGTGCGTTGCAGAAGCTGTCCGAGCAGGAAGCAAAGTATTCTGCCGAGCTTGATGAAACCTTGAAGCACTATGCCGAACTAAAAGAGAAAGCTGCCGGTATGGATGCCGCCGAGCTGATGGATGCCCGGCTTGATATTCGCAAGGAACAGGAACGCTCTGCCATTGACCGTGTGAAAGCCGCCTATGGCGAAAAATATGATTTTGCGACGATGGCTGGCTGCAAGCAGGATGTGGCGAGCCTGCTCCGTGAGGAAACGGAAATTCGCTCCGTGCGTGAGCAATTGTTGCAAAGACGGTATCAGCAGGCGCAACAGAAACAGCGCAAAAAGAAGATCAAGGAATTGGAAAGATAACTACTTTTTTGCTCATCTTACACAGAACATTGTATCAACCCGCAGCCTATTGAATAGTTTTTGATTCAACAGGCCGCTTTTTACGGAGGATTTATCATGTCAAAAAGAACGTACGGATATATCCGTGTTTCGTCTAAGGATCAGAACGAAGCAAGGCAAGTCATCGCACTTAATGAGGCCGGAGTAACTTCTGAGAATATTTTTCTTGCATTGATTGAATCAATGCGATAGTCGAAGCGGACTATAAGTATAAAAAATAGCATTCTATTAGGCTGTGGAGGTAGAAAAAATCTTCCATTCTTTATTCTGATGAAGTATAATATTAAAAACAAACCGAAGTTGTAATCACAATGTTGGGAGGAATCTTACTGTGAAAGAAAGTAGAGGACAGCCAATAAATGGCATACTTTAACAAGCTGTCTTATGCTGTAGTCCTGTATAGTACCCCAACGCAGTCAGCAGCGGTGTTTCCGAATTCTTTTCGGAAAAACTGCTGCTGAGGCCATAGAATATGTACAAATTTGACGCCAGATTAAAATTCTGCGTGAAATGCTAGATCTTCAGGAGAGAGAAATGGGTTACTTCATAGTCGGCTTTCTTTTGGTCGATAACAGCAAAGCAAAGGCGGCGGCAAGGAATCGGTCTATTCCTTGCCGCCACCTTCATCTGTTTAATTTTTAGCCTTACTGTTGCTCAAGCCCTTTTTACTTGACCATGAAGCGGTACAGGAAGGTCACGATCTGAGCCCGAGAGCACTCATTGGCAGGTCCAAAGAGTCCGCTGCCAATGCCGCTGGTGATGCCGTTCTGCGCGGCCCAAGCCACGGCATCGGCATAGTAGCTCTCAGCGGCAACATCGCCGAACGCGATGTCATCGGAAGCCGTGGGAGACCCGGCCGCGCGATAAAGGAAGGTCACGCTCTGACTGCGGGTGCAGGTGGCATCGGGGCTGAACATACCATTGCCGGTTCCGCCCGTGATGCCGTTCTCCAACGCCCAAGCCACTGCCTTGGCGTAGTAGGCGTCCGCAGAAACATCGGAGAAGTTGCTCCGGCTTTCCGGTTCGGGGCTGCCAGCCGCCCGCCACAGGAAGGTGACGATCTGGGCGCGAGTGCAGGAAGCGTTGGGGGAGAAGGTGGTGGCGGAAGTGCCGCCGGTGATGCCCCGGGCAGAGGCGAAGTCCACGGCGTCCTTTGCCCAGTGGTTGACGGGATGAATGTCCACGAACACCTTGGCGTTGTCCACGATTTTCACGGTGGCGGAGCCAGCCAGTGTCAGCGCCACGCCATTTTCAGTGGGAATGGATGTCTTGACGATCTCCTCGGTGCCGTCGGCATTGACGATGACGGCCACAGTGCCGGGAGTAACGGTCTCGACGGGGATCTCGACCTTGACGGAGCCGGCGCTCTTGGGCACAGTGACATCCACAGCGGGGGCGTCCCCGGTGTTCTTGGCAGTGGGGACTTCCACAGGCAGAGTCACGGCATCGCCGCTCTTGGCGGCTTCCGTGGCGGCCTTGTCGGACACGCTGGACTTGACCTCGGTAACGTCGCCGTTCTTATCCGTAACGACGGTTCCGGTGGTGCCGTCGGCAGCCTTATTTGTCTCGGTGACGGTGCCGTCCTTCTTGGTTTCCACAACAGTGGTGCTGCCGTCGGTGTTCTTGGTGGTCTCAGTCACGGTGCCGGTGGTCTTGTCGGTCACGGTCGTGGTGGTGGAGCCGTCTTCATTCTTCTCCGTTTTGGTGGTGGTGTTGGAGGAAGAACCGCCGCCGGAGTAGGACACCACATAGGGCGTAATGCTTCCGGTCAGATTGTTGTAGTTGTCCCCGTCAGTGGGGGTATAAGTCCAGTTGTAGGCGGTGTTGGCTGTCACAGCGGTGTCGGCGGCAACGTCCCACGCGATGGAGCCGCCGGTCGGCGTGATGGTGCCGATAGCCAGCGCCGCGTCCGCCAGGGTCTTGCCGTCGGAGGTGATGGCGGTGTAGGCGGGCGTACCGGTGGGGGTGGCCTTGTTGATGGTCACCTTGATGATATCCTCAACCGTTTCATAGGTGTTCGTGTCCGCGGGGGTGAACACCACGGTCACGCTGTCGCTGCTGTCCGCAACATTCACGGGAACCGCGTTCTTGAAGCTCCAACTGCCTTCCACGCTGGCGGTGCCGGTAATGGCGCTGTCCGGAACAGCGGAGCCGGTATAGGTCACGGTGATGTCATTGGCAGTTGCTGTGGGAGTTTCCTTATCCGTCAGGGTGATCACCACATTGACGGTGGAATCCGCGTAGTTGGTGGAGGTGATCTTGATGGGCAGGGTCACAGTGTCGTTAACGGTGCCGCCGGACAGCGTGTAGGTCACCTTGCCGGTGGAGTCCACATCCCAACTGGTTACAGTAACGGTGCCGGTTGTGGTCTCGGTGCCCTTGGCATAGGTCAGGACTCCGGCTTTATCAGGCATACCCGCAGCTCCGATGTCTTTCTCACCGCTGGTCGTGGTGTACTTCTGCCGGACAGAAATATCAGCCAGCGTCGGTGCGGCGGCCTTGTCAACGGTGAGACCGCTGATGGTGCAGGTCTTGCCCTGATAGGCCAGCTCGATGGAGGTATCACCCACGGCCAGAGCGCCGAAAGTCACCTCAGCGGTGACATCTCTGGTGGTGCCGCTGACATAGGTGGCGGTGACGGTCAGGCCGTCGGTCTCGAAAGACTCGCCGTACTGGTAGCTGGTTTTGGCAGGTGTGCCAGAAGCGGAGATGCTGCTCAGCGTATCGCCCTCCACGGTCAGGCTGATGGTGCCGATAACGGTTTTGTAGTTGGTGCTGTCGGTGGGGGTAAAGGTCCAGCCGTAGTCAGCCGTACCAGCCGTCAGGGTCTGGTTATCCGTCAGCTTCAGCGTACCGTCAGTGGCACCGGTCTTGCTCAGAGTGATGCTGTTCAGCGGGGTACTGGTGTAGATGGTGTCGCCCGAATAGCTGACCTCACCCACGTTGGGATCAGCCTTGGAGATGTTCACGGTGACCACGGCCCGGTGCAGGGCATAGTTTTTCGACTTGTCACCGGTCAGGTAAATAGTGGCATAGGTAACGAGCTTGCCATTGCCTGCATCGGCGTTCGCGATGGTGCCGGTGGTGGGCATGGCGGCCGTGACCCGTCCTTCGTCACCGGCCACAATGCCGGACAGTTCACCGCCGGTCAGGGTAACATTCGTCGTGCCGTCATAGACCCGATCGGTGGCCGTCAGGCCGGTGACGGTCAGAACCTTGGGTACAATGGTAAAATCGTCGTAAACCACATCTTGCTGATAGTTGGCGGTGGCGGCGATGGTGGCCTCCACGGTGTAGCTGCCCGCGTCGGTGGGCTTCTCGGTTCCATAGGTGCTGTCATCAGCGTCCTGAACCTTGTAGCGGTAGGTGGCGGTGCCGTTCTCCTGAACGCCGCTTATCTGGGGCTCGTTGGGTGTATCGCCGTAGGTCCAGCCGTCCAGGGTGACGGAGACGGACTGGGACGCTGCGGTGATGGTGTAAGCACCGTCGCTGCCGGTAAAGGTGAGGCCATAGTTCGTGGAATTAGATGTGCCGGTGATGTCATAGGTGCCCACAGGGCTGGCAGAAGTGGCGGTGGTGGACAGGGTGTAAACGCCGGTGTCGCCGGGTACGATGCCGTCATCCGTGGCGGTCAGCTCCGCGATAGCCGCGCCGTAGGCGCTGCTCTTGGGCTGGATGGTCACAGTGACTTGCTTGGGGCTGATGCTGGCAGTGGTTGTGGACTGCTGCCCTTCCGCCGCCAGAATGTAGTTGCCCACGCTGCTGCCGCCAAGGGTCAGGTCGGTGATGGTGACGGTCTTGTTCTCATCCACATTCTTATCCGTAAAGGTACCGGTGGCGGCGACGGTCAGGGTATCGCCGTCCAGCTTGCCGGCCAGCGTCACGCCCGAATAGATCAAGGTAGCCTCAGTGTTGCCGTCATAGGTCTTGCCGTTGGCGGTAATACCGGATACGGTGACCGGTCTGGGGCTGATGGTGAAGTCCTTCGTGGAGGAGGCTTCGGCATAGTTGGTGCCGACCGCCTGGGTGACCTTGACGGTGTAGTCGCCCGCGTTTGTGGGGGCGGCGGTGGAGTAACTGTTTTCGCCCTGCTTCGTATACTCCACGGTGACGGCTCCGTCGCCGGTAACTGTATAGCCGCTCTCTGTCAGGACAGCGGGCTGTCCGTCATAGGTCTTGCCGGGGTTACCGGTGATAGTCACGCTGCCGGCAGCCTTATTCACCGTGACGGTGGCCGAATCACTATTGATAGTGATTCCATCATAGGTGACCGCGCAATGGTATTGGTATGTACCCGCGTTGGGCTTGTTCAGGGTCAGCGTGTTCGAGGTTTCTCCCGGCAGTGCGAAGCTATCCTTGTACCACTGGTAGGTAATTCCTGTCGCATTGCCGCTGGGATTCTGCGCGGCAATGCTGAGGGTGACGTCTGCGCCATAGGTGACGGTCTGAGCAGTGGGCTGGGTCGTAATCTGCACCGCCTGGATGTACGCCGCAGAGATATCCACCGCCTTACTGGGCATGGTGAATTTGTTGTCCGCGTTGATGGTCAGACCGGCGGGCGCGTTCCAATGGTCGAAGCGCTGACCGTCGGGCGGGGTGTTGGGGGTCAGGGTGACAGCCGTCCCCTGTTTTGCGTAGGAATTGCTTTTATATTCGGTCGTACCCGCCGCCGTGCAGTTTGTGAGGAACAGGCGGTAATACACATTGCCGCCCACCGCGCCGGTCAGGGTGCCGTCCACATAGACATTGCCGTTGTTGGTGAGGTTGCTGCCAGCATTCAAGGTGGCGTTCTTGTCGATCAGCAGGTTTTCCCCGCTTTTCACTTCAAAGGCACTGTTCAGGGTCTGGGCACCGTAAACGCCGCCGTCGCTGCCCTCAAAGATGATGCCGCTCCAGCTTGCCTTGCCGCTCTGGTCGCTGATGCTGTTGGCATAAATGACGGCTTTTCCGCTGCCGTCGGTTGCAAAGCTGCCGCCACTGCCGCCGATGCCCGCGCCGGTCCGGTGGCTGGAAGTGCCGCCATTGGCGGTGACGGTGCCGCCGGTGATGGTGATTTCGCCGCCGGAGGCGTTGCTGCCGCCGCCGATACCCGCGCTGTTTTCGCCGCCGTTGGCGGTGACGGTGCCGCCGGTGATGGTGATTTCGCCGCCGGAGGCGTTGCTGCCGCCGCCAATGCCTGCGCCGCCGTTGGCGGTGCCGCTGCCGTTGGCAGTGACTTTGCCGCCGTTGATGGTGATGGTGCCGCCGTCGCCGCCCCAGCCGCCGCCGATACCGGCGGCGCTGTCGCCGCCGGTGGCGGTGACAGCGCCGCTGCCGGAGATGGTAATGCTTTCGCCGGAGCCTTGCTGGCCGCCGCCGATGCCTGCGCCGAATCGGTCGCCGCCGGTGGCTGTGACTTTGCCGCCGCTGATGTCGATGGTGCCGCTGCTGCCGCTCTTGCCGCCGCCGATGCCCGCGGCATATATGCCGCCCGTGGCAGTAACGGTGCCGCCGCTGATGGTGATCTTGCCGCCGGAGCCGACATTGCCGCCGCCGATGCCCGCGCCTCTGCCTCCACCGGTGGCTTCGACGGTGCCGCCGCTGATGGTGATCTCGCCGCCGGAGCCTTCCTGGCCGCCGCCGATGCCCGCGCCGTTTTCGCCGCCGGTGGCTTCGACCTCGGTGCTGCCGCTGATGCTGATTTCACCGCCGCTGATGCCTGCGCCGCCGCTGGCTCCGGCTTTGGCAGTGACCTTGGCGCTGCCTTCTATGTTGACGCTGCCTTTGGAATTGCTGGCGGAGATGGCATCGATGCCCGCGCCGCTGCCGGCGCCGTTGGCGGTGACCTCGGTGCTGCCGCTGATCGTGATGGTGCCGCCGCTGATGCCCGCGCCGCTGGCGGCGGTGGCGGTAACATTGCCGCCGGTGATGGTGATGCTGCTGGCCGCGGAGCCTTTGATGCCCACGCCGCTGCCAGTGCCGGTGGCGGTGACGGTGCCGCCGTTGATGTTGAGGGTCTTGACGTAAATGCCCGCGCCGTCGTTCGCGCTGCCGGCGGTGACGGAGCCGCCGTTGATGGTGACGGTGCCGTAGGTAGCCTTGATGCCTGCTGCGTCTTTGGAGTTGGCGGCGCTGGCCTCGATCACGCCACCGTTGATGGTAAGGGAGCCGCCATTGTCGATGCGTATTCCATAAGGGTAGTTTACCTCGCCGCCGCCCGTGGCGATCAGCTTGCCGGTACCAGCATTCTGCCCGTAGATGGTCAGGTTGCAATTATTTTGGCCGAATAAAAAAAATTTGACAGCAAGTGTACATCCGTCGGTCAGGATCAGGTGCACATTGCCCTTGAGATTGAGGACGCCGTATATGGTGACCGCTCCATTCACCACATACCATGTATCGGCGCCCTCTGTGCCCCAAGTGGCGTCTTTGGAGTTGGGTCTGTCCTCGCTGCTCGTTGCCTCGGTGTAGCTGTCGCAGGTCTGCGTATTGCCGTTTGCGTCCAGATATGAGACGCTTCCCGCCGCCAGCGCTGTGGCGGGCAGCAAGCTCAGGCACAGGGCCAGCGTCAGCAGAATACTGATTGCTTTTTTCTTCATTTCTGTTTCCTCCTTCATAATTGGCGTGTGGTCAAAAGTTTTGATGGGATGGAACATCCTATCATGAAGGGGTACCCCTTCATGATTCCTTTTCACTTCGATGGGCCCCTGGCCCATGCCAGCAGCATGTCCTTCACGTGTGACAGCTCCTTCCAATAGTCGCCGGTACGGTTGTTTGCCCATACGAGCCCCTGCACGTACCGTTCCGCCATGCCCAGCATGGTCAGGGTGATGGTGGTGAACAATTCCTCTTCCGGGAGATCGGTGCGGATGCTGCCGTCCGCCTTGGCCGCTTCATATTTCCGGTGAAAAAGCATGCCTATGGGCTTTAGTACATCAAGCTGCACCGCAAGCTGCTCCTCCGACGCCCCTTCCCGGCAGATGTAGCTTTTGTAATTCGCGCTAAAGCGCAGAACCTCCGGCCGCTCTTCGTAGAGGCGGATAATGGAATCACAATAGAGCTCGACCAGCTGATAAGCATTCCGGCTTTCCAGGTCTTCCGGGTCGACGGCCTGTAAGACCTCCTTCCACACCGTTTCCCACATGTCGGCGCTGATGGCGATCACCAAATTCAGCTTGTTCTGATAATACTTGTACAGGGTGGCGATGCCCACATCCGCTGTCTCGGCCACCATCTGCAAACTGACCGCTTCAATTCCATGCCTGGAGAATAAATCAAGCCCTGCTTCCAGCAGTTGCTTTTTCCTGCGTTCTGCCTCTCTCTCGTCCCGGGCGATATTTCTTGCCATAACCTGCCCCCTTTTGGAGTGATAAGATATAAATATAGTAACACTATTATAATAGAAATACTTATAATATGCAAGAGAAATTTTTCTTTGCGCAAAAGCGAAGATAAAAATCGTAAACCTTGCAGGGCATCTGGACAAGGTGTCTGGAAAGGCCGTAGCAGATGGCGTAGCGGAGGAAGCCGGTTTGAAAGTGTACTACCGCCGGCGCTCGGGGTATACGCTTTAATCAGAAACACTACATTTATATTCTCTCAGGGAAATGTTCGCGCCGAACAGAATTAGCCGCAGACAGAAGTATGCTATGATATAGATATTACAAAGGCCGAAGAGTATCACTATTCCTTCGATATCCAATATTTACTTCGTGCTGTATTCAACATTGCTTGAAAATAAAAGCAAGATGAATGAAATCTTGCAGATTCAGGGTATCTCTGCTGTAAAGCGAGTTTCTGAAAAAGCTATATCCGCCGGAATAATTTCTTCTGTGCTGTGTGCAACAAGCATTTTGTCAGGCATTTCGCTCTATATGTGCCATCTTGCGATTCTTCTACCAACGATTATGAATTGCTTTATTTCGGCAATCCTGTCTGGATTTTATTCTTGTAAAGTAAATTCGCTCAAAGCGGAAAACATCCATAAGGCGGTTATCTCGATGCTCTCTATTGTGATGCAAAGTATCCTTCTACTATTTGTGTAAACCGGCAGGTGTCTCCCATGAGACACCTGCCGGTTAATAGGTATATTCTCTTGGTTGTGTACTTCTGTGGCAAAGATGCCGGATCAAATAAATTGCAGAAAACCACCTTGATAAATCTCATCTCAAAAGAAGATATTGGAACGGTACTGCCGGGAGCATGGAATTACCGCTTATCGACATTATGACGAGGACGACGGGTATTCCGGTACAAACTTCAACCGTCCCGGATTTCAACGTATGCTTGCCGATATAAAAGCTGGAAAAATCAAGCGCGTTATCGTCAAAGATATGTCCCGTTTCGGGCGTGATTATCTGCAAGTCGGTTTCTACACCGAAACATTATGGACAAGGACACAAAGGGCAGACCGTGAAACGGGCTGCTGACAACAAATAAAGGTTGAGTATCAAGCACCGGGAAAGTGCGAGATATTCAGCCTGTTTTGTTGTCCGGGGTTTCCAAAGGGGCTTGCCCCTTGGCACACGACTTTGCTTGCAAAGTGTAGTGTGTTATACCTGCTGGTGCGGCTGACGGGGGAAACGGGGTGCGGTGCATTTTGCGCCCCGTTTGCTCCGGCAGGAAAACAGGCTGAATTTTGCGAATGGCGATAAGCAAAAATCGGGCTGCTTTCGGAAAGCGGCGGCAGGTATATGAAAGCCCCCGTCCCTCGTCCTACGCTTCGACTTGTGGACAAAGTGTCCCGAAGTGTGGCCACATTCCCGGAAAAATAGCAGGACAGCGGGCAACCGTCAAGGCTGAAATGAACGGGTTTACACCCGGCCTTGACTGCCACCCGCCGTTCCGCTGAATGGGTGGACAAGGCGGCCAATCCCTCAAAGTGCTTGGCCGCTCTCTTTCTGATTTTGGAGCGTTTCTTTCCTCAAAATTGAAATGGGCGGGAAGCCATTTTAGGGCTTTTCCGCCTTGATTACCCTTTAGCAAAGACGGGCGGGACTGTCAACGGCGGCGCATGAAATGCGCCGTTCATCTTGACCATTGACTGGCTCGACTGGCTTTGCTATGTCATAGTTTCAAAGCATTTTTTGGACATTCTTCCACACATTTCATGCACAAAATACATTCTGTTAAGTTTTTCTTCTTTCGTGAATTGTTCGGAACTTCTACATTCATCGGACACATCTTTTCACACTTCCCACAAGAGATACATTTTGTTTTATCTACTTTAATGTGAAAAAGTGAAAAGTAACTCATGGGCTTCAAAAAAACTGTAATCGGGCAGATGTATTTACAAAATGCCCTGTTATCTTTGCATACATAGGCTATGACAATTCCAACGGCGTAGTAGAGGACATTTCCAATGATAAAACTCCACCACATAATTTTCTCTTTATTTGGTACATGAAGAATAAAGAGCAGGCCGACAAATAAGAGGGAAGCCCCAAAAATAAAATAGCGGATAATTCCCCAATGCTTGCGTGGGGTGGTAGGTGCCTTGAACGGGAGCAAATCTAAAATCATTGCTGTCCAACAAGCATAACCACACCACCCACGCCCAAACAGTAAAGGGCCAAAAATTTTTGCAACAACATAATGAATTGTGGCGGCTTCAAATACACCGAGGAAAAGATAATACCAAAATCCCTCTATCTGCATATTTTCATGGCAGAGAAACCCCAGATATACAAGCATATATAGGCCAACTGCAAACTGCACTACATTTCGGGCATATCGTTTCTTCTGCCCATATAAAACTAATCCAACGGCAATCGCAGTGCCAATATAAGAGAAATTGAAAAAATAAAAAATGTTATCCAGTGCAAGCCATAATGTTAGTGCAATCGTTTCAAAAACAAGCCACATAACAAGCGGTGGTACATATTTCTTAAACTTCATGGTTTTTTCCTACATTCTCAATCATCTTTTTTGCCAACTGCTGGAACAGGTCGACAGTTTCTTCGTCCATCGGCGCAAGTTGTCCGATCTGTCCGGCAATCATTGCTGTTACATCATCAACGGAAATCGTGTTTTGTTTCTGTTTCGCCAATGCGTCCCGCATGGTCTGGAACATAGCGGCGGTCACAGCTTCCCCCGGCTGTTCCCCGTTGTCAATATCTTTCTTAATATCCCGCAGAATAGCCAGGAACACATTTTTGATTTTTTCAATCTCCGCTTCATGTTCCCCCATCTTCTGGGCGTTCAAAAGCTGTAAATCCTGCTTCGCTTCCGCCCGGTGTTCCGGGCGTTCTTTCATCAGGTCGGACAGGGAAGCCGTCGCTATCTCGATAAGCTGGTTTCTTGCGGTTATTCCCTTTGCCGCCGTATCTTGAAAATAAATCCGTATCAAATCTATCAGTTTCGGAAAGTTCCTGTGTTCCAAAAGGCGGTTAAGGATTTGCACATCGACTGCGCCCGTCACAATCCCCCTCACAGCTCCCTCGGATAAGCCCAGTTCAGAAATATCGTAGCTTTTACGGACGCTTACGGTGGACAAGCCCAGTATGTAGTCCGTTGATACCTTAAATTCCTTTGCCACACCTATGAGAATATCACTGCTGACCGTTCTCGTTTCGCCGCTGACAATCCGGCTCAACTGGGAAGCGGAAACGCCTATCTTCTCCGCAAGTTCCTTTTGTGTGATGTGGTTTCCGTTACATAAATCGGAAATCCTCTGTCCGGGTGTTCCGGGTAAAGCCATAGACACGCACCTCCTCCGCATATCTCCATTATACAGCAAAATTGCAAAAATACAATTTTCAAAGTGTAAACTTCATCAAAATGCAATTCTCGCAAAATTCCGGGGATTGCATTTTTTTCGTGTAGACTTAGGGTAGTTCATCGATGGACAGCACCTTGAAAACAGAATGACCGTCCGAAAAGGAATACCCCGGCTGGGGAAGCACCGCAAGGAGCCAACCTCTGGACACTTTGTCCAGAGGTCGCTTCGGGACAAGTTGGCGCTGTTGACAAATCCCAGTTTATCCTCGTTTGGGTAAATAAAAAAGACGCCCACTGGCGTCATCCGGCGTATTTTATCATCCGTTTCAGGTTCAATGCGGTCGCAG
>NZ_JBQKJP010000022.1:0-42282 GCF_052117205.1 Candidatus Agathobaculum pullicola
GATAGGTCAGGAGTGGAAGTGCAGTAATGTATGCAGCGGACTGATACTAATAGGCCGAGGGCTTGACCTCAAAAATTAGAGGCAATCTCAGAACAAACTCTTAGCTTGCCGTAGTTATTGTTCAGTTTTGAAGGTGTGAATCTTCAAATTTCTGCGAAAGAAAAGAGCGGAGAGACGGGCGCGGAAGCGCAAATGAAGTTTCTTCTGCATAGCTTATCTTTTCAAAGAAAAGTATGCACCATTAGCTCAGTTGGTAGAGCAACTGACTCTTAATCAGTGGGTCCACGGTTCGAGCCCGTGATGGTGTACCAGAATGGTGCGCTGTGGGATTGGACAAAGCGTGCAGTCCCGCAGTGGTGCCAGGCATACCGGGAAGCCGGCTGAAATGGCCCGTTGGTCAAGCGGTTAAGACGGCGGCCTCTCACGCCGCAAACGGGGGTTCGATTCCCCCACGGGTCACCATCTTGTTACTTGACAGATGGAGAGCGGTATGGTATGTTAATAAAGCGAGTAAGCGCGAAAGCGTTTCTCATATAGTGCGTGTCAATGGTGACGAGGGTACACCTGTTCCCATTCCGAACACAGTAGTTAAGCTCGTTTACGGTGACAATACTTGGCTGGCGACGGCCCGGAAAGATAACTCGATGCGCACATAGCGGATCTCTTCGATCCGCTCGATATTCCTCAATAGCTCAGTCGGTAGAGCATGCGGCTGTTAACCGCAGGGTCGTTGGTTCGAGTCCAACTTGAGGAGCCATCAGATAAGGCTTTGCCGCCACCATATATTGTGGCGGCAAAGTGCTGTCAATCCCTAATATGGGCCTTTAGCTCAGTTGGTTAGAGCAACCGGCTCATAACCGGTCGGTCCCGGGTTCGAGTCCCCGAAGGCCCACCAAATTTTATATTCGGCCCGGTAGCTCAGTCGGTTAGAGCGCCAGCCTGTCACGCTGGAGGCCGTGGGTTCAAGTCCCATCCGGGTCGCCAATAAACGGCGACATTGTTCGCCGTTTGTTTTGCTGCTGTAGCTCAGTAGGTAGAGTGCATCCTTGGTAAGGATGAGGTCACCGGTTCAAATCCGGTCAGCAGCTCCATGATTTTTGCACCGATGCAGGATGTATAGTCTTGTGTTCGGTGTTTTTTTGCTTTATTGTGAACTTATTATTGGATACTGGCTCTTTTGATGTATTTATGATTCAGCGGCTTTTTTACCGCGATTCACCGCATCATTACCGTCACTATTACCGTCACCATAGAAGGCAGATAACTGACTGCCGGCACGTTGCAGCATATCCTCTCCAGTATGCGTGTAGATGCGCTCGGTGACCTTGACGCTTGAATGTCCCATCAGCTTTGCAGCGACATTGATCGGCACGCCCGCACGCTCGAGATCAGTGCAGTATGTATGGCGCAGATCGTATAGCTGTATGGGCGGTAGCTGCTCTTTCAGTTTAGGAAGCCGTTTTTTCTCCACCATCTCAGCTTCAGTTTCATTCATTGCAAGTACGAAGCTGTGCCACATCCGGCGCATGACGGTCTTGGTCATCAGTCCGCCGCGCGGCTGCGGGAACAAGTATTGATGGGGAAGTGCGTCTGGCAGGATCACTGCAAGACGCGGGATTACCGGAACCATGCGGGAGCCTGCTTTTGACTTAGTCTCTTTGATCTCGTTCGTACGCGCTTCCAGCGCCTTGTTGACCCGGATATAGCCATTGATTATATCGGCGCCAGTCAGCGGAGGAACTTCTCCGGGACGCAGGCCGGTATACAACAGGAATTGGACGAGAATGCCCATAGGGTGCGTTTTTGCGGTTTCAAGTAAAACTACTCGTTCACGCTCAGTAATCGCTCTGTGCGTGGACGGAGGACGGCAGACGGGCATTGTCAACCCGGCCGCCGGATTTTTGCTTATTATATCATCTTCGACAGCGGCTGTAAACATAGCGATCAGCATTTGCAGCATGTGCTTTACCGTGTCCTTGGCACGAGTTTTCGCCATATCGTTTAGTAGGTTCTGCAGGTGAATGCGCTTGACCGCGCCGATCTTGACAGGTCCATACAACGGATACAGGTAGTTCTGCTGCAAGCCGCGGATGCGTTCCTGTGATGCTTTACGCAGATTGGTGGTATAGGCTTTACGCCAGGCATCGCCCCAGAGCTGCACGGTCATCTTGTCTGTAGATGGTTGCGCCTGCTCCGCGAGCTGCGCCCGCTTTTTCTGCTCCTTTTCTGCAAGCGCGCGGAAGTCCTTAGAGCGGACGGAATATTCGATACCGTCCACACGGAAATAGCGGCGGTAGTAACCGTCCGCACCTTTTTTCGGTTTTGGCATATTCTATGCCCCCTTACTTTACATCTGGTTTTGAGTATAGTAAAATAAGGGTAGATGATTGGAGTGCGAATCTTTTCATCTACCCATGTCCCGCTCTGGTGCGCCAACACCAGGGTGGGATTTTTATTTAAGCAATCATACGATTAATAAATTCTTGACCATTTGCTTCAAAATCCGACAAGCTTGAATACTGTTTATCTACAGCATTTGTTAAAGCATTGCGGTCCCGAGAAATAAGAGCGTCCATATCTTCATATACGGCAACCGATGTATGGAAGGTTTTGAGACTTGATAGTCTGAGACAAAACGAAGTAGCACGTGCTGCTTGGAGGCTATCTTTTACAGCAAGAATATAAAGGGGACGATCAGGATTATCCAAAATCGCATAATCAGCAATATGATATGCTTCATTGGTAGGATGATAGGATGTTTCTATCTTGCTGTAATATTTGCTCAGTTGCATAGTAACAAATTGGGACAAATATTCAAAGAAAAGACTGGAAATTTGCTCTTTCTTTAATATATCTAAGTTTGTTACTTTGGAGATGGCCATTTGATATTGCATAAGGTCATTGAAGAAAGTATCATATGAAGATTGCAAAGTGATATTACCATTCTCATTGCAAACGCCATTATTGGTTATAATTTGATTAAATATTTTTTCCTTATGATCCGTATCGATATTAAAAGTGTATGATAGCCGCATTAAAGATGCACCGAAATCACAAATTTGAAGCTCGTCGCCAGTGTCGCGGAGAAATATATCCATCATATCACCGTCTTCATGGTAAAATGGCGCTTTAATTTGATATAATCCGGACGAGACTGGCTCAAAACGGATGTGTCCATTAAACTGTTTTGCTAAAAATTCAGTATTCAACATATGACTACATCCCTTCAAATGAAATCTGCGTAGCTTTTGCTTCTAACTCAGGAAAAACAGCTTGCCAGTCCTTGATATTACAATCAATGAGAAGAGCTAAAAGCGCTTGGTCAAACGTAATATATCGATCAGTTGTCTCGGCATCAAGTACGCTCGATGTTTCATCGGATAATTGCTTATCATAAAGATGATGAATATGGAAGTCATCAAATTTCTTGTGATCAGCCACTTTGTTTTTATGCTCATGCTTACCATTATAGCGGCATAATATCACAGTGCCTTCACCGGAACGATAACGTAATCCTACAGAAAAAAGATGAGAAATAATAGTATTATATCTGAAGAAAACTTCAAAGCGTTTGCTGCCATCTATAGAAGTGCAGGTAAAATCATTTCGCATCGTATATGGATTACGTTTATCAGGCTACATTCCCTTTTTGGGTTTGACCGTTATGATTTTTTCACATTTAATGAGCGATTGCACCAGTTTATCGCCCATAACGAACCTTCACTTCAATTATACAAATATTGTATTTGGTATGCAACAGTATTTCATACACTCTATATAGGAGCACTCCCGCTTGCGGCTTCGGCTGTGGGCGGGATTTTTTTATTTATTCAAAGTGCCTGATCAGTATGCGCGGAAGCCCAATGACCTTACACTGTTCTAGGTCGGCACCTTCGATACGCTTTGGCGGAAATTCAGGATTCAGCGGAACCAACTCCAGCCAATTCTCTCCATCAACATAGTTAATCCGTTTAATTGTCATTTGCTCATCACCGTAGCATATCACACCGATCTGACCTGAGTGATTAAGTGTCGCCTGCTTGAGGACAATAACAACATCGCCATCATGGAATTGGGGATACATGCTGTTGCCATTGACGCGCATTGCGCAAAATTCCTCTGGCTTACGCCCGTGAAGGTAGCTGGTCGGCACCTCAACTTTGTCGCCTTCCAGCGTCGCGTCATCGGAGATGGCGTTATAGTGGGCGGCGACGTTCGTCTGTATATAAAATGTCGTGACATCATCGGTAACAGTGGGTGGCGTAAAATAACTATTATCGTCAATTAGGTATGATGGGGGAACATTAAAGAGTTGTGCCATCGCCTTTATTTTTGAACTGGGGATATCATCAACGCGACCGCATTCCCATTTGCTGACCGCATTTTTTTGCACCCCCAGCTTTGCACCTAATTCAGTTTGGGTAAGTCCAAGTGCTTTTCGCTGAAGCTTTATTTTTTCACCGATTGTCATACTCTCACTTCCTTTGCGGTGTATCTTAATAATAACATAAAAAATCTAAAAGTCAATAAAAAGTATCTTGACAAAATGAAAAAGTGTGATAAGATATATGTATCTTGAAAAGGTGAAAAGAGGTGATTGATTTTGAACGCGAATATGCTTAAGGGCAAGATCAAAGAGCATAACATGACACAAGAGGATGTAGCCAATAAAATCGGCATAAGTTTGTCGAGATTCAATGCCAAATTGAATGGGACTGATAATGCAGAGTTTTCGCTTGGTGAAGTTAAAAGCATGGTTACGCTGTTTGATCTTGCGCCGGAGCAAATAGATGAAATTTTTTTTAACTGAGAAGTATCTTGAAAAGGTGCTTTATGGCGCATGAAACGAAGGCAAGTGAAGGAGGTTTTAGATTGAACGTAGCCAATAATATTCGGAAAGTGGTTGCGCAAAAAGGAATGGTTCAAAAAGTTGTAGCCGAACGCTCTGGATTCACGGAACAGCAGTTCACAGATATGCTCAACGGACGAAAAATTATCCGAGCGGACTATGTTCCCAAAATTGCCGAAGCACTTAATTGTACACTGGATGATCTGTTTGCTGCAGGCGATAGTTGAATAAAAAAGGCAGCCAGCAAAGGCGTACTGACTGCCTTGTCCATCACAGAGGACTACTTAGGACGAATAGTCTTGCGAATGGTTCGCGTAGAAGAGCCATTAGAGACCTTGTGCTCTACGCGAATGGTATTTCCTACTCGTCGAACCGAGGAGGAAACCCGCACTCGAATTGTCTTTCGCATGATATCACCTCCTCACGTTGAAAGAGCGGGAGTGGATATATGGATTGACGGCGGGGGATGGAGATATGTAAGGCCAAAAGACCTTACATTTACATTTTAATATTCATATATTGATTTGTCAATATGTAGTGTGACAAGAAATGCAAAAGGTCAATATATTGATGCGTTTAAGAAGTGATCTTCCGCAGAAAGAATGACCGGTTTGTCCGGTGTTCGTATGCCGAGATCGTGCGCCAGCCTTTAAAGCGAGGGCTGGACACAGAAACAAAGAAAAAGTAAAGGAGATGAAAGAGATGCCTAAACTACCAGAAGTCAAGATAAAAGATTTCGGTTCGTTCGCTAAGGTGCTGATTGACGGTAAAAATGTGTCCGACAAGATAACAGCCTTTACATTTCACCATCAGGCTGGCGAAATTCCGAAGCTGACCCTGGAAATTGTACCGGATTTACTCGAACTGGAAGCAGACGAGTGCGCAGTAGAAAGCCGCGATGCGGCAGGGGAAGAGGTGACTATCCGCTGCAAGCCTTAATGATTGTATCTTTGCTCAATATGGTCATTACCATAGGTGCATCTGCAGGAATTGTCATTCTTACAAAAAGAGATTGCGATGACGGGATGCTTTTTAACATCTGCGTTACTTGTTGGGCGATTGGTCTGGTCATAGCTTTTGGAGTTTTATTTTTGCTTTGCATGTACGGCTGATCTCAGGTCATGCTGCATTAAAGCAATCATGTCCGCTCGAGCCTTATCCATACTGTTTTGTATGTTATCTGGAGGAATTTTCGAATGGTTCAGTTCGACATATGTGTGAACCAGGGTAATGTAATGCTTCATTGCTTGCTGCGTTTGCTTTCCTGCGAATAATGTTGCCCGGCTGACACAGACGGAAGCCCTGTTTCGGTTCTCCGGCGTATCAGATTGTAACAAAGTATCACAGGCAACGAATAGCTCCTGATACGCAGATGCCATTTCCGAAAACATCAGCTCGGACTGTCGAAGTTTCAGATTACCCTTAAATCTGGCGCGCTCGGCCAGCCAAGGAGCAATTGTAGCTACTACGATCGCAATAACAGCCCCTAAAAAACTTACAAAAGCGTAGATCTCTGAAATTGAAACAATCCTCATAATTTCACCCCTACATATTTTAACAGATGGGGCGGGGAAGGACAAGACAAGCGAAAGGAAGGTGAAGTCAATGAATATTCCGCCATCGCCGCCGAAATCGACCGAATCGCTTGACGACAGAGTCAAAGACATATTAGACATTTGGGCGGCTAAGGAAAGGTATCGCCAATTCAGGGATGAAGTGAAGCGCGATATCATGCGAGACTGCAAGCGCGAACAGGTTGCAAAATACAAGCGTATCCTGTTGGAGGCAATCTGTCGTATTGCAGAAATTTTCATTGCAGTGCTGATCTGTAAATTTGCATTTTAGTCGAAGCCAAGGAGGTGAAACAACAGTGACAGAGCTAAGCAAAAAGCTCATCCGGTTAGTAGTGGACGAGCTTCGTGACGAAAAGAAAGGCGCGCTCACCATTCAAGGCGTTATTATAACGCTTGATGGGGCGGATAGAGACCTTGAGCGCTCAGCGCTGCGCCGGCATATCGAAAAATGTATCGATGAAGTCTTTTCAGATCAGGTATGTCGACCTCAGCAAACTATAGTTTAACAAAGAGCACTTGAAAACACAAGGGAGGAGCAATAATGAGACAACGAGAAGACTGGTGGGAGTACACCAAGCGGATCATCCGGTCGTATCCTGCGTTGGAGCGGAAGGCCAACAGCACCGGCCCTCAGGCTGTCACGGCTACATACGGACCGTCCGGCGGGCGTGGAAATACGCCCGGCCGGCCGGTGGAGCAGGCAGTCGTTAACAGGTTGACGGATAAGGAGCAGCGGCGTTATGATGCTGTGCGAGCCGCAATTGCTGATACGGAGCAGATGAAGTCGGGCAGGCAACGGATTGAACTGATTGATCGAGTGTACTGGAAGAGATCACATACATTGTTTGGAGCTGCAATGTGTGTGCCTGTGAGCGAGAGAACGGCGCACTCTTGGAATTCGGAGTTTATACGGCTCGTAGAAAAATATTTAGACCTGCCATAAATATTTGCCTAACGCGAACCTACTTACCGTGTAAAATAGGTAGCGTGAAGATGCAGGGTGAAAACGAGACCTGCATTCCTCTTCTTCACATCCCCTCTTTTTTACCCGTCCTGCAGCAGCGGGGCGAGGACATGTCCCAAACGCTGCATGAGGCGGGCGGGGAGATAGTCAGATGCCCTCTCAAAAGTGAATTGACAGAACCCACACCCGCGCCCGGCGGGTTATCCGGGCAATACGCGCACAGCATGACGCCAAGCTGTCCTGTGGGACGGCGGGTCGGCTCACTACCGGCCGTGCGCCCCATCGTCCGAGAGGACGCATACGCCTTTCGTGCCTGTTGGCATAGAGGGATGCCCCGCAAGGGGCATACGGCAGAGTGGAGCAGTGGTAGCTCGCGAGGCTCATAACCTTGAGGCCGCCGGTTCGAATCCGGCCTCTGCAACCAGCATCTATCCATGTTTTTATCTCCAAATCCGGAAAGGCACTCTCACTTGAGGGTGCTTTTCTGCGTCTGAATACAAAGGACGGTGATACTGTGCCAAACCTGACAGCAAAACAAAAAGCGTGGATCGATTACTACAAGCAAGGCAATACGGCGGCAGAGGCGGCACGTCTCGCCGGGTATAAAGCAAAAAGCGATAAGGCATTCCAGAATATTGGCAGTGAAAACTTGGGGAAACTTGGGGATTACATCGCAGACCGCGATGCCGTTCTCGAAACCCCGCGTATTGCTGATATGGAGGAAATCAATGAGTTCTGGACCAGTGTAATGCGCGATGAAGACGAGATGACAAAGAACCGGCTGAAAGCGTCTGAGCTGCGGGCAAGGGCTTCCGGCGCTTTTGTCGAGAAGGTGCAGCATTCTGGCAGCGTGGACGTCAACCCGTATGCGGGCCTGACGACCGAGGAGCTGCGCAAATTGGCGGGATCGGATGGTTGACCCCGCGATCCGCCGCGGCGCCCGTCTTGAGCTGGCACGCCGGGAGTTCTGGGAATACTGCAAGCTGATGGCGCCGGACTTCTACCGAGAAGACCGCCCATACCTGAAAGAGCTGTGCAGCCGCTTGCAGGCGTTCTGCGAGAGTGACCGCAAGGTCATGGTGATCAACATGCCGCCGCGTCATGGCAAAAGCCGCACGGCGGTTTTACTGTCCCAGTGGCTATTCGGCCGCGATCCGAGCGAACAGATCATGACCGGCAGCTACAACGAGACGTTATCCACAACCTTTGCCCGCTCGGTGCGGGACGGCATTGCGGAGGAGAAGTTCGACCCGAACCGCACGGTGTTCTCGGACATCTTCCCGGATGCCCGCATCAAGTACGGCGAGGCGGCCGCGGGCAAGTGGGCGCTCGAAGGGCAGTATGCCAGCTATCTGGCGACGTCCCCCGGCGGCACGGCAACCGGCTTCGGCGCGAGCATCCTGATCATCGACGATCTGATCAAGAAGGCTGAGGAGGCTTTCAACGAGAATATCCTCGAAAAACAGTGGCAGTGGTTCACGGATACCATGTTTTCGCGTACCGAGACCGGCTACAAGATCATTATCATCATGACCCGCTGGGCGACGGGCGACCTTGCCGGCCGTGCGCTGCGCCACTGGCCGGATGCAGAGCACGTCACGATGAAAGCCATGCAGGACGACGGCACGATGCTGTGCAGCGCGATCCTCACCCACGCGGACTATGACGAGAAGATACGCGCCATGTCCCCGGAGATCGCGTCCGCCAACTACCAGCAGGAGCCGATCGACCTCAAGGGACGGCTATACAGCCGTTTCAAAACTTACGACGATGTCCCGCGGGACGCGCAGGGGCGGCCGCTGTTCACGGAGATCAGCAACTATACCGACACGGCGGACACCGGATCGGACTATCTGTGCTCGATCACCTACGGTGCGTACAACCACGAGGCGTATGTGCTGGACGTGTACTACACCAAGGCGCCTATGGAGGTCACGGAACCGGAAACAGCAAAGCGGCTGGTCGAGACCGGCTGTACCCATGCGCTGATCGAGAGCAACAACGGCGGCCGCGGGTTTGCTCGCAATGTCGGCCGCGAGCTGGACGCACTGGGCTCCAACCGCTGCCGGATCGAGTGGTTCCACCAGAGCGAGAACAAGACGGCTCGCATCATGACCAATGCAACGTGGGTGCAGGACCATATTTATTTCCCGGTCAACTGGCGCGACCGCTGGCCGGAATACTTTGACGCGATGGTGAAATACCAGCGCGAGGGCAAAAACGCACACGACGACGCGCCGGACGCCACAACGGGCGTTGCGGAGCAGATGACCGGGAAACGGCAGCCGGTTATCCCAAAGACCACGATGCCGGCGCAAAAATCTTATTGGAGGAGGTGACCGCGCTTGCGATACGAATACGGCCGTGTTGGCCAATACCGGTATGCAGGTATGTTTTTCGAGGAATTCCTGCCCGAACTGCGCGGCACGCGCGGCGTCCAGACCTACTACCAGATGTCGGAGAACGACGACACGGTGGGCGCGATCCTGTTTGCGATCCAGATGCTGATGCGGCAGGTGGATTTCACGATCGAGCCGGGCGGTCCGTCTGAGACGGACAGGGCTGCGGCCGAGTTCGTGGACAGTTGCCTGTACGACATGGCAAACACATGGCAGGATACGCTGGCCGAGATCCTTTCGTTCCTCACCTATGGCTGGAGTTATCACGAGATCTGCTATAAGCGGCGGAACGGACACAAGCGCGACCCGGACTTCTCGAGCAAGTATGATGACGGCCTGATCGGCTGGAGCAAGCTGCCGATCCGCGCGCAGGACACGCTGTTTCGCTGGGAGTACAGGCCGGGTACAGACGCGCTCACCGGCATGTCGCAGATGCCGCCGCCGGACTTCGGCGTGCTCACCATCCCGCTGGAAAAGGCGCTGCACTTCCGCACGACCAGTGTGAAGAATAACCCGGAAGGCCGGTCGATCCTGCGCACGGCGTACCGGTCGTGGTATTTCAAGACCCGGATCCAGGAGATCGAGGGGATCGGTATCGAGCGCAACCTTGCAGGCTTCCCGGTGCTGTATGCGCCGGACGATCTGCACCTGTGGGACGCGGAAGATAAGCAGGCGCAGGCGGCGATGGACTGGGGGCTGGATATCGTCACCGGCATCAAGCAGGACAGCAAAATGGGTATCGTCCTGCCTGGCGGGGAAAACGTCTGGAAGCTCGAGCTGCTGACCGGCAACACCAGCAAGGCCGTGGACACAAACGCGATCATCGAGCGATATGACAAGCGCATCGCCACGACCGTGCTTGCGGATTTTGTCATGCTCGGGCAGCAGTCGGTCGGGTCGTTCGCGCTGGCGTCGAACAAGACCAAGATATTCGCACTTGCAGTCGGCACCTATCTCGATGTGATCTGCGACGTGTTCAACAGCCAGGGCATTCCCCGGCTGATGGAACTCAACCGAACCGCGTTCGCCGGGATCACGGATTACCCGCATATGGTACACGGCGATATCGAGGATAAGGACCTGTCCGTGCTGGGCGAGTTTTTGCAGCGGACATCGGCGGCGGGCATCCTCCAGCCGGACGAGCAGATCGAGGACTATGTGCGACGCGAGGCCGGGCTGCCCGAACGGCTGACGACTGAGAGCGGATCGGCGGATCTGTCCATTGACCGCCCGTCCAAAATAACTGAGACAGACCAGGGGGCGGTTTTGCCCGGTGATACAGAATGAACACTTTGATCAGAAAAGCATTCCGCCGCAATGATGCGCTGAAAAAGCTGCGTTCCTTCCTGGATACGAATGAGCCGGGGCTTGTCCGCGTGCTGTACCGCCTGTGGGACAGTCAGCAGAAGGACATCACCTACAGGGAGATACGCGAGGCGATCCTGTCCGGCGGCCTGAGCGATGAATACGCGGAGCAGTGGCGCGAGGAGTATGCAGCCTTCGTCATGGAATACCTGTACCCGGAATGGCTGAAGGCGATGAACGAATCGACGGCTGCATACAAGGCGCGGTTCAGCGGGTATGTGTTCGACCCCATGTCGGAGGGTGTAGCCGCATGGACGCGCAGCCGTGCAGCCGCGTTTGTGACCGAGGTGACGGATACACAGATGCAGGGCCTGCGGGCAGTGATCGAGCGGGCGACACAGCTCGACGGGCTCGGCGTGGACGGGCTTTCCCATGTGATCCGGACGATGGTCGGCCTGACACGCGATCAGACCCTCTCCAACATGCGCTATTATGAGAACGCGATCGAATCGGGAATGAAAGAGGCAAAAGCGCGCGAGCAGGCAATCAAATACGCAGAAAGGCAGCACCGGTACCGGGCGTACAATATCGCCCGCACGGAGCTGTCTTTTGCATACAATCAGGGATCCTATCAGGGTGTCAAACAGGCGCAGGAACAGGGGTACATGACAAATCCGGTCAAGGTCTGGAGTACCGCGGATGACGAGCGTGTCTGTCCGGTCTGCGGCACGCTGGACGGCATGCGCCTTGGGATCGATGATGATTTCCCGTTCCGCACCAAACTGCAGGAGCCCGGCATCCGGCGCACACCGCCGGCGCATCCGTCCTGCCGGTGCGCGGTGTATTACGAAGATGAGGAGGTGATAAGCGATGTTTCATATCCTGAAATCAGACGGTGACCAGCGGCTGGTATTCGGCTGGGCAAGCGTATCCGTGACCGTGGACGGCGATCAGGTCGAGGATCTGCAGGGCGACGCGATCGACCCGGAGGAACTGGAAAAGGCGGCATACCAGTATGTGCTGGATTTCCGCGACGCTGGGGAAATGCATGATCAGGGCCTGCGCAAGAAGGCGCGCCTGGTGGAGAGCTGCGTCTTCACGCCGGAAAAGCTGAAGGCCATGCGCATCCCGGAGGGTACGGTACCGCTCGGCTGGTGGGTCGGCTTCTATGTCGATGATGATGAAGCGTGGGAGAAGATCAAAGACGGTACCTACACTATGTTCTCGATAGAGGGGCGCGGCGAGCGCGAGCCGGTAGAGAAGTCCGCCAGGACCTTTGCAGACATCGTCAGAAACGGCAGATGACCGTTTCTAATACACCTGAAAGGAGCAATTATGAACAAGCTCAAAAACATGAAGCTGAACAGCGTCGACTTCGTCCCGAAGGGCGCAAACCAGCATGCGGATATTGAACTCTTCAAGTCCGCACCGAACGTTCCTGCGCGCGAGGGCGTTTTCAAGTCCTTTGTGGACTGGCTGACCAAGGGCGCGCCGGAGACATTCGACCAGACAAAGGAGGCAAAGATTGTCCGCGAAAATCTGCGTCAGTTCAGCTATGCGCTGGATGATTCGTTTGAATCCATCCTCGAAAGCGACATGGGCGCCGACGACAAGAAGGCCATGCTGCGCGAGAGCCTTGACCAGTTCCGTGCGGCGGTGGACAACATGATCGACGGCGCAGTAGGAAATGGTCCGGCGCTCCCCCCGGCACTGGACGAGGGCGCGGAGCCGGACGTAGACAAAGCGAGGTGCAAAAAAGGAATGAACATTGATAAGAGCAAGCTCACTGTCGAGGAGCAGGCGACGCTTGACGCGCTGCTGGCAAAGGGCGCGAGCAGCTACCCGTCGGGCGCGCAGGACGACGACATTTACAAGGGCCTCCACCCGGCGGTAAAGGCCGAGCTGGAGCGCCTGCGCAAGGCGGTAGACGCACAGGAAGACCGCGAGCTGGAGGCGGTGGCAAAGAAGTATGAGGCCATCGGCAAAAAACCGGAGGAGCTCGTCCCGGTGCTCAAGAGCCTCAAGGGTACACCGGCCTACGACGAGATGATCAGCGTGATGGACGCTGCGGTGGACGCGGTCGAGAAGTCTGCGCTGTTCACCGAGATCGGCAAGACCGGCCACGGCACGGGCGACGCGATGAAGCAGGCCAGCGAGAAGGCAGCAGAGATCATGAAGGCAGACCCCAAGCTGACACATGCACAGGCGCTGGACAAGGTGTTCGAGATGAACCCTGAACTGGCAGCACAGGTTGAAAAGGAGGGCAACTAAGATGTATTTCGGCGATACCGTAAACACCAGCCCGTATTTCCGGGGCGAGGCAGGCGCGAAGATCGACAATCCGCGCGGCAAGGCAGTCAAGTTTTCGTCCGGCCAGCTTGTGCTGGGTACGGCGGCGGACGCAGTGGTCGGCATCGTTCCGGTCACCAATGACCAGGCGCTGGAGCAGGGTGACCCGGTCGACATCGTCTGGAAGGACATGACCCTCGCGCTGGCGGGCGGTACGATCGCGACGGGCGATGTGCTTGCCTGCGACGCAAACGGGGCGCTGGTCAAGGCGTCGGCTGACGGCGGCACGATCGGCGTCGCGATGGAGGCCGCGTCTTCCGGCCAGTATTTCCACATGATCGTTGAGCGCGGCACGTTCGCTGCCGCGGGCTAAAAGGAGTGTGACATAGATGAACAAGATGAATGCACGCGCACTGGAGGCGGAGATTCGCAAGGGTTCGTTCCAGCCCAATATGGTGCTGTCCAACATGGGCCTTGCGTATTTTCAGGACGACCGCAATTTTGCGGCGCGCCAGATGTTCCCGCTCTGCCCGGTGCAGCTTTCCACTTCGTACTACTACAAGTTCGGCAAGGGCGACCTGATGCGCGACAACGTGCAGCCCAAGCCGCAGTACGGCAAGGTAAATCCCGCCGTATTCTCTCATGATACCGATCTGTACCACTGCACGGTGGATCAGGTGATCGTGGGTATCGACGAGATCGAATCCCTGAATTACCAGCGTCAGCGCGCGCCGTGGTTCGCTGACCCGCGTCGCGCCAAGGTGCGTTTCGTCGCCGAACAGATGAAGATCCATCTGGACCGCCTGTTCGCCGAGAATTTCTTTGTCGCCGGCGCGTGGAGCAACGAATGGACGGGCGTCGCTTCTACTCCGTCTGCCAATCAGTTTGTCAAGTTCTCGGATGAGAACAGCGATCCAGTCACCCTGATCGACCAGCTGTGCGATGAGGTGGAGCAGTCCGCTGGCCGCCGCCCGAACCGCCTCGGCCTTGGTGCGGAGACCTTCACCGCCTTGAAGAACCACCCCGCGATCCTGGAGCGCGTCAAGTACAGCGGCGGCACGGCAAACCCGGCGACCGTCAACGAGCATGTGCTTGAGATTGTGTTCGGTATTGACCGCGTTGTGCGCATGTCCGCAGTTTACAATGCTGCGGGTTACGGCCAGGCGGACGATATCCAGTACATCTGCGATTCGGATGCGGCGCTGCTGTGCTATGCGACCGATACCCCGGCGATCGATGCGCCGAGCGCGGGCTATACGTTCACCTGGGATATGCTGAACAACGGCCAGTTCATGCCGGTGACCCAGTATCCGGGTGAGAACGGCACGCACACCGAGTTCATCGAGGGCCTGATGGCGTACGACATGCACAAGACCGCGGACGATCTGGCCGTGTTCCTCAAGGCCTGCGTATAAGGGGGTGCGCGATATGGATTATATCGCACTGCGCCCCTGCACTTTTTCAGGACAGCGGTACCGGATCGGGGAGACCGTACCCGGCAGCGCGGTGATGGACGGCAAGCGACAGGTCGCTCTCGGCACGCTGGCAGCGCGCAGGGAAGCGGACGCCGGCGCAACCGATATTGCCATCACCATCGACGGCGCACAGATCAGCTTTTCGGCGGAGGAGCTGCAGGCGGTTTTCGACATCCTGCAGGCAGACAGCCGGGACGCCGCTGCTGCAATCCAGACCGAACAGCGCGAGAATGTGCGTCAGGTCATTGCGGCGTGCGACAGCAGGCGCAGCGTCAAGACGGCCCTCAAGGACCTTCCCACTGATGATTCGGACGTTGATGCCGAGGCCGAGGCCGAAGCCAATGACGAGGACGAAGGCGAGACCGATGACGAAAAGGAGAAAGCGGGTGAGGCATAATGGCCTCGACGTATACCTATGACCCGTCCATGATCACCCTCAAGGGGAAGGATCAGATGCGGTTCGAGCTGGGGGACACGGTGATACAGGGCGGCAACATGACCGCCGCTCTGTGCGACGAGGAGTACGAGGCGATTATCACCAAATATTGAAGTTGAGGCTCGGTTTACAGACAACGTGACTGCCGGGGCTAAAAAGGCGGATAAGGCGCTGGACAGCCTTGAGAAAAAGGCAAAGAAGTCCACCAGTGTCAAGATGAATTTCAACCCCAATACAACCAAGCTCGACAAAATGCTGTCCAAACTCGACCAGTTTGCGGGCAAGGCGAAATCCGGCTTCAAGGTGACCGTGTCTGTGGTGGACCAGGCTACGAGCCGGCTGAACCGCATCTCATCTGCCGGCGCGCGCATCGCGGGTAAGACATGGCGGGCGACGGTCAAGATCGCGGACTACGCGACGCGGCCGCTCCGCGGTATTTTGTCTGCCTTGACCAGCGTGCAGGCGCTTATTGCAGGCGTAGCAACCGGTGCGGCAGTGAACTACGGCGTAGTAAAGCCGGTATCGCTGTCCGATCAGATCAAGCAGTTGAATATGGCGTTCTCCACGCAGCTCGTCGGGGACGCGGCGGCGCAATCGTTCATGAACGAGATCTATGCGTTCGACAAGAAATCCCCGTTCGACACCATGCAGATCGCGCAGCAGGCGCAGTTGATGCTCAATACAGGTTGGCAGCGGGACGAGATCCTGCCCGACCTGAGCAATATCGGCGACTGGGCTGCGGCGATGGGCAAGGGGGAAGCCGGTATCAGCAGCGTCGTCCTGGCACTGGGCCAGATGCGGCAGAAAGGCCGTGTCTATGCCGAGGAAATGCTGCAGTTGACCGAAGCGGGCGTTTCCGGCTGGGACTATCTCGCCCAGTCGCTCGGCGTGAGCACAGCGCAGGTGCGTGAGATGGTAGAGGACGGCGCGGTCAGTGTGGATGATGCTGTGCGCGGCATTATCGGCGGTATGAGCGAGTTTGCCGGGACGGCAGAACGCACCGCCAACGAAACCATCAGCGGGATGATGGATCAGATCGGCACGACGCTGAAAATGGGCGTTGAGCTGCCGTGGGGCGAAGGTCTATCCGAGGGATTTGGCGACGGCTTGCAGTATCTGAAGGATCAGTTGGTCGATAATGAGGATCAGCTTACTGCGTTTGGGGAGCAGGCGCGCCAGATCGGTATCCAGATTGGCAGTGCGTTTTCCGATTTCGCCATCAGCGGCATCAACAAGGTGCGGGATATCCTGAATGATCCGGAATTTCAGAGCCTTTCGCTTGGCGGCAAGCTGTCCTTTGCGTGGGATGAACTGATTGCTGAGCCATTTTCCGGCTGGTGGAATGAGAGCGGCAATCAGATGGTGACCGATGCGGGCGCAAAATTCGCCGGATGGCTGTGGGATGGCATCACCGGTGCGCTCGGTTCGTTTGTCAGCGAGCACCCGCTGATTTCGACTGTTCTGGGCGCGGCCGGCCTGTCCAAGCTGTGGCAGGGACTGCGCGGCGGGTCGGGCGCGGGCGGCGCGGGAGCTGTCGGGACCATGACCGTTACCGCAGGTGTTGTGAACGTGAACGGTGCGGGCATCGGCACGGGCGGCAGCGGCCTTCCAGGTGCTGCGGGCGCTGGTGCGGCCGGAAAAGCGGCAGGAGCGGGCGGCGTAGTGTCGCGGCTGCTCAGCGGCTTGTCGACCGGCGGTTATCTGATCGGCGCTGCGGGCGTGGTTGACGCACTCGGTGATTTGATCCACTCGATCCAGACGGATGGAAAGGAAAGCAGGGATTACGGCGTCAAGTCAGGCACAAAGCTCGGCATGGTCGGTGCAGGTGCAGGGCTTGGCGCGGCAATCGGTTCGATCGTACCCGGCCTCGGTACCGCGATCGGCGCGGGAATTGGTGCGGGCATCGGCGGCTTGGGTGCATTGTTCGGCGGGGACACTGCAGGGCAGTGGATCTCCAACCAGCTCGACCCGAGCCGCGCACAGAACGCAGCAAGCCGTGCAGCAGAGTCTGCCGGTCTGGCTCGGCAGACAAGGAGTGCAAACTACGCATCCAACGCTGCCAATTTGGCAACGGATGCACTTGCATATTCTGTCCCCAGCTTGGCGTTGTCCATGGGCAACAATATTGCCGATGCATTCCAGCAGGGCATTACCGGCAGCATGATGAACGCGATGTCCGCGGCCGCGGCTGATCCGCAGATCACGCAGTCGGTCACATCCATGCTGAACCAGCTGAGGCCGACGACTGCACAGATCGAAGACATTGCAGCGGAGTTCGCCGCAGCCGGTCAGGCGATCCCGGAAAGTCTGACGGATTACCTTGCGAACATTGACTTCTACACGGCGCTGTCCGGTGGTTTGGACAGCCTGCAAGAATATTTGAACAGCCTCTCGATCACGGCGCCGGTAGACACCGAGATCGACCCGAACCTGAAGATTAACCCGGTCGACCCATCCGCGCAGATCCAGGCCATGCTCATGGCGCGGTATACAACGGCACAGACAAACGTCGGCGTTATCCCGTTCTATGAATACCTGGACACCGACCTTGACCCGTCTGAAATGGGCGACGGCTGGAGCGTTACGGCGAATCCGAATGTGAGCGTTGTGCCGTTCTACAGCTATTCGACCGGAAACTTTAACAGTTCTGCGCTTGCGCCGTCGTCGATCACAAAAACGATAGGCGTAAACCTGATGCAGAAATACAATTTGCTTACGGGCGGCGGCACAGATGGTCATCAGGCCGCCGGCGGTATCGTCAGCAAGTACGGCGTCTATACACTGGCTGAGGAAGGTACGCCAGAGGCGGTTATCCCTCTGGGCGCGCACCGCCGGGACCGCGGCATCGAGCTGTGGAAACGTGCGGGCAATGCGCTGGGTATCCCCGGCTTTTTCAATGGCGGGATCGTCGGTGACGAGGATAAGGCGGTCGGAGCATCCCAGTATGTCACGCCGGAAGTAGGCGGCGGAGATACAGATAACAGTATCAGCATATCGCTCGGCGGCGTGAACATCCAGGTGACCGGCGCGACTGGCGACGTGATCGAGGAGATCCGCGCACGGGCGGCCGAGGCTGCCGACATCGTCGCAGGCGAGTTCATCAAGGTTGCACGCGTCATGGCGCAGAACGCACCGAGGAGGGCGTAAATGGATACCGATATCTATATCGAAGAAAAGACGGGCGGACGCTCGATGCGCATTCCGTGGATACCGGAATCCATTACGTTCGATTCGAATGGAACGCGCTTTGCCAAGTATGAGATTCTCAAAGTCGGCGAAGTATACATCCCGTCCGGCGCGAATATCCACTCATATGCGTGGAAGTCGCTCCTTCCCGGCGAGGGCAGGCGGGATGATATCCTGCAGCGCGGCGAATGGCAGGATCCGCTGTGGTATCAGCAGATCTGGAGCGCGTGGCGCGATTATGGAACACCGCTGCACCTGCTTGTCACCGGCACGCCGATCAACCACGATGTATACCTTGAGGATTATTCGGTCGACTACAAGGGCGCGTTCGGGGATTACGAGTACAGTATCTCATTTGTGGACGCGCGGCAGATCAGCGTGAATACGACACAGCCTGCAGCGCAGACAAGCGGCACATCTGCCAATACAGAGAATGCAGCCGCTGCACAGGAAGCCCAAGGCCAGACTACACGGTCGGAAACCGAAAGCAGTCAGAAAACCTACACGGTGACCGACAGCGACACCCTGTGGGGGATCGCGCAGCGGTTCCTTGGCGACGGCGCCCAGTGGGATACCATTTATAATGCCAATCGGGAAGCGATCGAGAACGCGGCAAAGCAGCACGGGCGCTCTTCCAGCGACCAGGGACACTGGATCTATGCCGGGACAAAGCTGACGATCCGGAAATGAAAAAAGCCGCCCTCATGCGGACGGCTTTCGCGCTTTTTTGATTTGATTGTGCGCAGCTTGCAGCGCGGATTTCCCTGCGGCGGTGAATGCTGCGTCCTGTGTGAAATCAGGGCCGAAACCCCAGCGGCCAAACATGGTCCAGTTTGCGGCGGCCGGGATCCATGCGTCGGGTAGGTCAAACAGCGGACCGGTGTAAGGGAGCCCGGCACAGCCGTATTCATGGCGCAGAAAATCCAAAAGCGCACGTTCGAAGTCTTCCGGCTGCGACCGGATGTACCGCGCATTGCGGAATCCGAATTTAGAGCGATACAGGATCAGCTCGTGCGCGGACAGCGGCTTCCCGGCGGAAACGTGCGCCCACATACAGAGGTTGAAGTCCCCGGCGTGTGTCGCGTAATCGTCAAGCACGCGGCGCATGGTGGATTGATCCTCGCGCCGGTAAGCGGCAATCATCAGCGCATTGGAGGAGTAAAACCAGAACGACGGGTGATCCAGTATCCCGCGCATGCGGAAAATCACTGGCACAGCGGCATGATAATTTCCGAAATACAGGTGCCGCTCCAAACCGTAGTACAGGAGAAAGGCATAGCCGATCTCGACTGACTGATATGGGTTTTCCAGATACCGCAGATAGTTCCAACGCTGGCCGGGTGTGAGCTTGAACCAGCGCGGATAGCCCGGCATGGGAGGGACTTTTTCCTCCTGATACACCGGCAGGGCAGAGAAGATCGCGCTTGGTTCGCGTGTGTTGTCATGGAACTCCCAGATCATTTGACGCCCGCCGTCCAGATCAAAGACGGCATGCGCTACTTCATGCGTATGCCCGCCGAGGTTGGGCGGATCGCTTGGGTAGTCCGGATAGTCCCAGTTCTTCTGTGGTCCGTCCCCATACCATAGCAGCGGGGCGATGTCGGGATGTGGGTTGAACATGGCGATTACTCCTGCATATAGTTGGCGATTTTCCCTTAAATAGTATGCAGCTTTTCCTTCAACGCTTCCTGTAGCACCTGAGAAAAGTTGATGTTTTTTTCCAATGCAGCTTCGTTGAGCCAGGCGGGGATGGTAAGCGTTTTCTTGACAGAACGCTCAAAATGAGTCTTTGCATAGTCGTTTACATCCACAGCCACCATGTTGACAAATGCTTCACCGGCGGGCAGGTCAAGATCCGCTGCAACAGCGGTAGGGTCAATGCTGCTCATATCGGAGGGCTTCGGAGCTTCCTGATGTTCTTTTTTGAGGGTATACAGATAACCTGCAAGACAGTCAACAGCCATCCCAATGGCTTCGTCAAGCGTATCGCCGCAAGTTGCCAGATGGTTTAAATCAGGAAAAACGACAGAATAGCCGGTATCTTCCTTGAAAAAGCACGCTGGGTAAATTGATAACATAACAAAATCCTCCCTTGCATGGAGGCAGGGCTTATCTCAGCCCCGCCTGCTTTAATATGGATCTCTCAACAAACTTTGTAAGTTCCTTTGCGTGGAATGGGATCGTAACTTTTCCGGGCTTGACCGGGTGCGTGTAATGCCTGTGAGAACCCTCCTGTGACTTGAATATCCAGCCATCTGCCAAGATTATCTTTTCCATTTCCCTTGGTTTTAGCGGCATCTTCATACCCCTCCCTTATGGTAATAGTATACCATATTATACGTGTTAAATCAATGCGTATATTTTTGATAAAAGATTCACGCCTGGATGAGGTGATTTTTCTGGCAAGCAAACTTGATCCGGACTACAGCGCGGTCATCGTATCAAAGGACGGCCCGCGCTACAACATTACCAACCTGATGGACGGCGTTGAAACGGACGAATCGGACGGCCAGCTCGCCCAGCGGGTGACGGTATCCTTCTTCAACATCCTGAACGGAACAAAATACATGAACCAGCTGATCCGCGCGATGGACCGGCTGTTTTTGTATGCAAATGACGGGGACAGCCCCAAAGAGGTGTTCCGTGGGTATATCTGGGAAATCGAGTACAGCAGCGAGCTGGAAAAGATCCTTTCTGTCACGGCTTACGATAACCTGATCTTCTTTCAGGAATCCGAGGACAGCCTGTATTTTTCGTCGGGTATGGCGACCAGCGCGGTCACGGCGAGTATCTGCCAAGATTGGGGCGTCAAGCAGAACTACACCTATGAGAGCATCACGCACGAGGAGCTGACGCTTGAGGGTGCGCTGAGCGACATTTTCCTGAGTGACTTGCTGGGTGCAGTCGAAAAGCAGAAAGGAACGCGCTTTGTTATGCGTTCCCGCGAGGACATTATAGATATCGCGCCGTTCGGCGCGAACACAACGGCATATAAGCTCCATGAGCTGGATACCGTGACCGACACCAGGAGCCGGACGACAATGGACGGTGTGGTGACCAAAATCAAGATCCTCGGCTCAACAGACGACAGCGGCGCCAGCAATACCGAGGCTGTTGTAACTGGCGATACCGCAAAATACGGCACGATCCAGAAAATTCAGAAAAAAGACACGGATAAAAGCCTTTCCGATGCACAGGAGGAAGCCAACACGCAGATCGATGAAAATGGTGCGCCGAAGGTCGAATTTGAGGTGAACGCAATAGATATCCCGTGGATCCGCAAAGGGGACAAGGTGCATGTCGAAGCGGGCAACATGGTCGGAGACTTTTTCGTGACCGGCGTCAGCCGGAAGATCCGAAGCGATGAAAAAATGATGACGCTCACATGCGTCCATGTGGGGTGATGGATTGAAAAACAATATTCAGATGCTCTTTGAAATCCTCAACGGACACACGAAGAGCGTGGCGAAAGCCAACCGCAGCGGCGCAGGCTCGCTGTTCGGCCGGATCATCAATACGGAGCTCACGCTTGAAGTGGACGGCATCCGCGGTGAGATCCCGGCAAACGAGTATATCACAGTGAGCGGCTTGACGCTGGAAGCCGGGGATCGGGTCGCCGTCCTGCGGACCGAAGGGAAATTCGTTGTATTGAGCACGGTATAGGAGGCGCATCATGCCAAATCTTTTCCCACAGGGATACGAGGAGCAGCTTGCAGCCGTCTCGGATATTGAACAGGATGAGCCGGTTGGGTACAAACCGTCTGCGGCTTTTTCCTTTGAAACCGGCGATTTTGTGCGCAACGGCGCCAATCAGGTGGAAAGCGCATCCGGCGTTGAGGCGTGGGAGACGTGGTGTCGTATCTGTCTGATGACGCCGCGGTACAGCCACGCCGCCTATACCACGGATTTCGGCGTCGAGATTGAACAGGCGTTCAAAGCCAAGACGCGCGCGGAGGCCGAATCCATTCTGACGCGTCAGATCACGGAGGCATTGTCCGCTGATCCTTACGGAAGGACGGCGTATGTTTCCGATATCACCTATACCTGGACAGCCGCGGATGAAGTAACGGCAGATATACAGGTGGTAGGGATCAATGATGTAACAATCGATATCAGTGTTCCGTTATCAGGAGGTGGTTATTGATGGATCTTCCGGAGTTCCTGCAAAACGCATCGGTCGATGAGATTCACGGCAAGATGCTGAACAGCATGCCGGACGATATCGATAAGAGCCAGGGACAGCACCCATACAACTATACACGACCTACGGCCCTGATCGTATCCGAAATGTGCCAGCAAACGCTGCCGCAGGTAATTAAGCAGATATGGCCGATGACAGCGTTCGGCGCGTGGTTGGATTACCACGCAGAAATTCGAGACGCATCGCGCCGTCCTGCAACGGCATCCACTGGCGAATTGCAGTTGACCGTGAAGGCGGGCACTACAGTTCCGGAAGGATCGCAGTTTTCTACTGCATCTACCGACAGTCAGCCGTCTATTGTGTTCCAGACGACCGAAGCGGCGTTCAGCGCCAATGGCGGAACAATCACTGTACCGGTTGAATGCACACAGACCGGGCCTGTCGGTAATGTGATCGCGCAGACCGTAATCTTTAAGGTGTCGCAGATGGACGGCGTAACCGCTGTGACAAACCCGGAGCCGATCACCGGCGGCACCGACCAGGAGGACGACGAGAGCCTTCGGGCGCGGCTGGTCGAGATTGACCAAACGCGCAATATTTCGTATGTCGGTTCTGTGGCGGATTACCGGCGCTGGGCGCTCGAAGTCGCTGGCGTGGGTGGCGTGACGGTCATCCCGGCATCAGACGACAGCGGTCTCGTGACCGTAGTCATCACGGACAGCAACGGTGACCCTGCAAACGAAACATTGTGCACAGCAGTATACAACCACATCATGTCTCCGGATGACCCGTACGCTCGCCTAACTGCGCCAAACGCCAGACTGAGCGTGGTAGGTCCGACGGTAATGTCGCTCTCGATCACCGCAACCGTAGAACTTGAAGATGGATATGTCCTCGACACAGTAAAAGCAGCGTTTATCTCGGCGGTGCAGGAATATCTCGGGGCTGCGCGCATGGATGGAGAGATTCGCAGGTCAAAGATATGCGACCTGCTGGGAAGTATCGCAGGCGTTTATGATTATGATGATGTAACGCTGAACGGAGGAACTGGCAATGTGGATATCACACAGACGCAGCTTCCGCAAGTATCGGATAGTACCGTGACGCTTACAGAGGGGGCGGTGACATGAGATATCGCACGGAGCTGATGGACAGCATCCTCACCAGCGAAAACGCGCGTCGGTTTATCGATTTCATTGCGCCGGTGTATGGAAACGGCTATGTGGCGCTGTGGATGTTCCAGGCGATCGGTCTCTCGCTGGACGAGCTGACACAGGCCGCCTCCGGTCTGGGCAGCCAAACCGTCCCACAGACGGCGGACTGGTCCATACCTGACTGGGAGTTTGAATATGGGATTTCGCCCGATCCATCCCTAACGGACGAGCAGCGGCGCGCTAACATTATCATGCGCATGAATTTTGTCGCACCGGCCAATCCTGCACGGCTGGAACAGATCGCCAGCGCGTCGAGCGGTGTTCCGTGTAATATTGTAGAGAATATCAGCAAAAACACGTTTGCTATACTGATGCGGGAGCTGGGCGGCGATATCTCCAACATGAAAGAAGTTCTGGATTCTGCCAAGCCGGCACATCTAATCTATGTTACACGTGTCGCGCTTTTGCGGGAGACGGAGAGCAGTGTTTATATGGGCGTCGCAGGCAGCTATCATAAGAAATATCAGACGATTGAGGTGAACCAATGAGCACAACGAAATGGAGCAATGCGACCGTCACTTCCGAAGGTTTGAGCCTGCAGGCGGAGCTGCTCAATGGTGGCGGGATTGAATTTACACGAGTGATGGGCGCGGATGCGAACGGAGACGACAAAATCGAGCTTACTATGCAGCCGACAAAACTGGGGACTGCCAAAATTACGATTCCCGTGCTGCTGAGCAATATAGAGCTGACCGAGGGATTCACCATGACGCAACTGCGCTTCTATGCCAAAGGTACCGGAGGCGCCCCGGCCACCGAGATATTGTACGCGGTAGTACAGGATGAGGATGGAGACCAGATTCCAAGCGCGTCCGAAAGCCCGGGCTTCACAGCGGACTGGTCGTATACCTTCCAGTTCGGGAACGCGGAATCGATGACGGTGAGCCTGGATCCTGCGGGCTTGATCAGTTTGAGCATGGTCGGCCAGCCGAACGGCGTCGCTGCGCTGGATGCTAATGGGCAGGTCGCGGCATCTCAGCTTATTGCGATGCTGCAATCGGCATCCGTTGCTCTGGCGTATGATGACGAGTCGACTTACGAGGAAGGGGATTACTGCACCCGAGATGGTCAGCTCTATAAAGCAAATGCCGATATTGCTACGGCTGAAACATGGGATGCATCGCACTGGACAGCAGTGAATGTCATGGATTTGATTGCAGCGTTGACCGGCGAGGACATCCCCACGAGCGCCTCGGATCCGACTTCGATAAGTTCGCAATTGTCAAATCTGGAAAGTGCCCTGACCACCCCGCCGCAGGAATACAGCCTACCGCTGGCGGAAGGGATTATTCCGGCCGGCGGATATAAAAATTCATATTGCAAAAATCAATTTGGAGAGCTTTCTATTTCGATTGGGGTTACTGGAAATTTTCCAAATAGTACGATTATCTTTACTTTACCAGAAGGTTTCAGACCGACATCAGCCGTTGTATTTTCTTGCTACTCAGCGACATTAAGTGCTAGTACGAGTGATCAGGCTCCAGCATGTATTACCATCGGCCCATCTGGTGTCGGCACACTCTCTTATGCAGTAGGTACTTTAATCGGGAAAAATATCTATGGTTGCGGCTCTTTCCTTGCAGGCGGTTAATTATACGCGACAAATGCAGATACGAACGATATGTAATCAAACTCTATCGCAGAATAGATAACAATATCTCCATTTGCAGCAATTTGTACTTCTGCGACGCCTCGAATGCCATTTTTATAGGCATGTGCAGTGCCACATACAGTAGCAGACGGGCGAAATCCTACTGGAAGCGTTGCGATGAAGTTACTGCTTGCTATACCTGTACCATAAACTGCACAGTTTACGACGCAAACGCCCTCTTGTGATTTGCAGTAAGTGGCTTTTACCCCCGTGGGCTGCCATCCCGATTGGAATGGTATGTTAATCTCCTGCGGCCGGGTTGCGGTGACAATTACAGCATCAGCAACTTTCGCTTTGCCATTTGCCCCCGGTCTAAGAGAAACATCTCCCTTATCATTTGCCAGCCAAAAATCGCAAATATCAGTTCCATTCCCGCCGACACCAAGCCAACCTGTACGAGTATTTGATACATCTAAAAAGCCAAACCCAGTCGTTTGCCATGCGTTATCTGTGTAGGCATTTTGACTTTTTAACGTAAGCTGTCCTGTCATGGTATCGCCAAATTTTGATACCTTGTTTGACTATGGCGAACTAAAAAGGCCGCCCCTGTGGGCGGCGGAAAGGAGAATTAAATGGAATATAAACATTTCTGTGTAATTGATGCTTTGAAGTTTTATAAAACCCTTGTGCTTGTTATTATCCGTAACACTCCGGGGGAAGACGGTAGCGTAACGTCAGAAGCAGAGGTGCAGTACTACGCAATGCTTCCGGGCGAGTCACTGATCGAGACAAAACCGCCGTCCATGCGTCAGCATGCGGGCGCACTTGGTTTCGTTAAGCCCAAGTGGGATGAGGACAGTAATCGCTGGGCCGAGGGCGCGACCGAAGATGAGATTGCCGACTGGGAGGCCGAGCACCCCGCGCCGGAGGAGCCGGAGCCGCCAGCCGGTGGCACGCTTGAGCAGCGTGTAGCTGCACTTGAGGCGGCGCAGGCCAACGCATGGAGTGAACAGGCGGCAGCGATCAGGGAAGGGGTGAATAGCGTTGAGTGATAAGGATTTTGTGCTGGATACATTGCGGCGCGCTGGCCTTGCCGTGGCACAGAGTGTGCAGGAGCAGGCAGCAGGCATGACGGGTACCGAGCTGAACGCGGCCGCGGACTATATCCCTGATTTTCTGGCGGCCAAGGATGCGAAAAATATGCTGGAACGAAAAGCAGGGGAAAAGGACGGATTCGTCTGCCGCTCATCTGCGGGGCGCGTGGTGCGCCTGATCCAGACTTACGACAGCGATACATACCCCGCCGAGCCGGAGGAACTGCCCGCACAATGGCGGTTTGTATGGTCGACTGACCCGAAAAAAGCGTTGCCGTTTATCTCGCTGGCAACCAGCCCCTACGCGACCGGCGACTGCTGCACCTATGAGGGACACGTCTGGCGCAGCGGACAGGATACAAAACACCTGGGCACCTGGTACCGTCGGGGTGCAATGGGAAGACCTCGGCACGATCGAGGAGGTCCAGGGATAGGATTACGGGATACATTGCTCGTATGCACGGCGAACGGCCACATGAGAAATGCGCGCGTAGATCTGTGTTGTGTCGAGTGATGTATGACCGAGCAGCTGCTGGATAACGATGATGTTCATGCCGGATTCGAGGGCGTGCGTGGCAAAGGTATGGCGAAGCCGGTGGGGTATCAGTTTTTCTTCCAGCCCAGCGCGCTTTCCGATTGCGAGCGTAGTCTTCTCGATTTGACGGCCGCCTGGCAAGATACGCCTTGCACCCGGATGCTTTTGCAGGTATTCCATGATCAGCACTTTAGCGCGCGTCGAGAAATACACAGTACGTGTTTTATCACCCTTTCCTGTGACCACGATCGAACGCGCCTGCAGGTCAATGGCGTTCGGGGAGAGGTTTTCCAGCTCGCCAAGGCGGCAGCCGGTAGAGATCAGAAGCTCAAATGCAAGCTGTTCGCGCAGGGAAATGCAGGCGCGGCGTGCACGCTCGACGCCTTCCGGTGTAAGGGGCTTCCGCGTTCGCATGCGGTCGATTTTAGCGGATCGGATCTTGTTGCAGGGATTGCGCAGCAACAGTTCCTCTCGCACGAGCCATCCGAAAAAGGAGCGCAGTACCATGAGATAGGTTAAAGCAGTAGACTTGCAGACGCGACGGTCCGCTTGCAGGTAGGAGAGGAACGCGCGCACGTCATCGGTTGTGATTTCTGCCGGCGGCTTCCCGTTTAAAAATGCGCCGAAGATTCGAAGATCGATCTCGTATCCGGCCAATGTTTTTTCGGACAGGCCATCAACACGCTTTGCGGCAATGAATTGCCGACAGGTTTCAGCAAAAGAAGTGTGAGAAGTGCGGGCAAAGATATCATATTTTTCAAGACTTTGCCACAAATCCCGGCGCAACTGCTCATCTGCGCCAGCGAGCACACAAAGCTCTGCATATAAAGCAGAAACAGGTTGAATATTCATTTTTACACCTCCAGTTAGCAATAATTTTGTTGTAAAGGCCAAAAGGCCGGAAAGGATAGATATGAGTATACACGAATGGCTTGTAGGTGGGGGCGGTCTGCTGGCAGTGCTGCTGACGCTCGTGCAGATTGCCCCAGTCAAAGTCAACCCCTGGTCGGCGATTGCGAAAGCGATCGGCCGGGCGATGAATGCGGACGTGCTCCGCGAGCTGGACATGGTGACGCAAAAGCTGGACAACCATATCCGCGTGGACGATGAGCGCAACGCAGATTCGTACCGCACCCGTATTTTGCAGTTCAATAACGAGCTGCTGCGGGAAATCCAGCACACGCGGGAGGATTTCATTGAGATCCTCGCCGTGATCGATGATTATGAGAGCTATTGCCGCGACCATAAGGAGTATAAAAACAACCGCGCCGTGTGCGCGATCGAGAACATCAAGCGCGTCTACATGGAGCGGCTGCAAAAACACGATTTTCTTTAAACGGGAAGGAGTTACATATTATGAATATCACAGCAGGAACACTCGCACGCACCATCATCCTCGCGCTGGCGCTGATCAACCAGATCCTGAGCGCGACCGGGCATCCGGTCCTGCCGATCGAGGACGCGCAGGTGGAGACGCTGGTCTCGACCGCGTGGACGGTCATCGCGGCGCTGGTCGCGTGGTGGAAGAACAACAGCTTTACCGCGGCGGCGCAGAAGGGTGACGCGGTGATGAAGCAGGAGAAAGGTGCGTGACCGTATGAAGATCTTACTCATTGCAGGCCACGGCGGCACGCCGTATGATTCGGGCGCGGTGGGCTGCGGCTATACCGAGGCTGTCGAGACGCGCCGCATGGCGAATGCGGTCGCGCCGCTGCTGCGGGAGCATGGCTTCGAGGTCGCGCTGTACGACCAGGGCAAGGACGCGTACAAGGTGGTCACCCAGGGCGGCTCTCTGCCGCTCACGGGCGTGGGCTATGTGCTGGAATTCCACCTGAACGCAGCAGCGAATGATCTGTCCGGCAATGGCGTCACGACCGGCACGGAGATTTTCGTGCATACAAACGAGCAGGGAGTGAAGGTCGAGCAGGCCATCTTGCGCAGGATCGCGGCACTGGGCTTCAAGAACCGCGGGGTCAAGCGCAGCTCGGGGCTGGCGGTGCTCAAGCATGTGTTTAACCGGGGCGTGAGCCATGCGCTGGTGGAGACGTGCTTTATTGACGACAGGGACGATATGAACCTGTACGGCGCGAAGTTTGACGCCATCGCCCGCGCGATCGCGGACGGCGTGGCGGAGGGCTTCGGCGTGACGGTACAGGAGCCGGAGATGGAGGACGACGAGATGGTCGAAAAGAAAACGGTTGCCATTGATGGTAAGGATTATACGTGCTCGTGCATTGAAAAAGCGGGCGAAAATTACATGCGCCTGCGCGACCTGACGCAGGCGGGCTACGGCATCACCTATGACGCCAGGACGCAGGTGCCAGGCATTGTCGCGCCGATGACGCGGGCACAGGTGCTGGAGGCGGGCGATGAGGTGCAGGCCGCAATCGAGAAGGTGCAGTCCGCCTGCGGACTGGAGGAGCAGACGATCGAATACCTGCTCAAGTACCGGTACGGGGATGATCTCGTGAAGAAACTGGCAGCGGCGATTGATAAGTTAAAATAGGCAGAAAAAACCCCTCCGGCTAGTGCTGGAGGGGCTACTTCTATTTTATAGAAATTCGATATGCTTACATACCTGTCACACTGAGCAATACGACTAAAGCATAGATAATAGAGAAAACACCGATTACGATACCAATAATCGCAAGTATTTTCCCGTTCTCATTTCTTCGTGTGCAGTTGGTCAGTCCAATCACTGAAATAATTGTGCCTGCAATTCCTACCAGACCCCAGAAGTTGAGTAAGAGAGAAATGCACGAAACGACCAAGCCGACAATGCACATGATATTATACTGCGCCTTTCGTACAGTGGAATAATGATTCGTCGAATTGTTGGGATTGGATGAATATACGGCGTTTTTTGCAGAATCATTTGGCTGTACAGCCCCGCATTCGGGACAAAACTTCGATCCATCCGCAATTTGCTTTCCGCATTTTACGCAAAACATAAAGACCCTCCTCTTGTATTTTTGCTCATTCTATGACAACATACTTCACATCTACCCCGGGGATAGTGATCACCTGCCCCATGAGTGAGGTATAGGTTTCTTGACCATAAGAATCACCATAGACGACAATGATATCGGATTCCAGCACATGGGGTTCTGTAGCGGACTTTCTCGTATATTTCAGATAAACATTGTCCGTCCAAAATCCCCACTCGTCCTGTGTTACCTGCAGCAGCATGATCACGTCGTCACCGGATTCCTGAACTTGCAGGACGCTGCCGCGTAACCGGATCGGCGTCCCTACATAGCTTAAAGGATTGCGGGCCAGTTCCTCGTAGGATATACTTTGACACTGGGCTATGTATGCGTCTTCCCTGGAAGCCTCTATGTCCGCGTCCTCGCTTTCCAGCCCTACAGTGTTGGTAGCATCCTTGTGAATGAAAAGCAGCTCCGCTTCGGTTGGCGTGTATACGATTTCCCCGGAAATCGCGGCAGCATACGCCTCGGCAAACGCCGGTGTGTACAGTGAATTGACGGTCAGCAAAAAGTTTCCGCTCACAATTTTGTATCCGTGGAAATTTTGGCCGCTTTCATCATTCTGCAGTTTTTCTGCCCAGTCCCTTGCGCTTTGCGGCGAGGCAAACATCATAATCTTTCCTGCACGATAGTCCTGCGTAACTTCCGAAAGCCGATTTTCATAAAATAAGCCGGAATACAGATAGTCCACATCCTGTCCGCCGGCAGACGGGTCATCGGATGCGGGATAAACATTTAAATTTGATACCGAAATACCGCTCAATGCAATGCTGTTGAAAATGGTCGTTATACCGTCTGGCGAGATCAAGCTTTGCGTGGGATCATAGTTTTCCTTTGCGTCGGCTGCGGCGGTAGATGCGTTGGTTGGCGTCTGTTCCTCATCTTGAAATCCGCCCTCCAATGCAATCGAAATGACCGTCAACAAAAGGATTACAGCAACTGCGACCATGATGCCTGCAGCGATCCTCATACGTTTCGCACTATGCTCTTTCAGCCCCAGGGGGTCATTATATGTTCCACATCTGGGACATACGCCGCCGTTATACTCATTCCCACATTTTGGACAGTACATTTTTATGTCCCCTCTCTAAAAATATAATGCCATCAATATGCCACCATTTTAATGACATAACAATAGCATGAATGGTCATATTATGTCAAGAGACAGGAGGCATATATGATGAAAGCAAAACACGATGAAGTAAAAACCACGATCCGCATTTATAAAGAAACGATGGACAAACTGGAATATATTGCGGAGTATTACGGCCGCAGCAAAAATAAAGAGATCGATTGGGCAATCAAACAGCACATCAAAGCGTTCGAAGATGAGATGGGTAAAATTATACTGGATGGTAGCGACGAAAGCTAAGGAATCAGGTCGAAAAATGGAAAAGCCGTCCGGATCAGGGGCGGCTTTCGTTTATGCATATTGACAGTAAATGATGGTATAGATAGGCCAGCATTAAACTGGGTGCCGGAGGTTCATCCCGGTCAAACAGAACGATTCGCATGAGTAACTCGTAGTTCCCATGATACCACAGTTTATCGCAGGCCAGCCGGATGCCGCGCTCAACTGCGGAAAGGCTGGTATGACAGGCGGCGGCAACTGCGGGATAAAGCCACTTTGTGACAAACTGAAGCCGGGAAGGGTCTTCGTGGATCAGATGCAAGGCAGTCAGCAAGTATAAACCCTGCCGCCGCCCAATATGTACACCTAACCGCAATAACAGGCGCTCTGCCTGCTGATGATACTGTTCCGGATCCATAAGCTCGCCTCAGCTACTCGATCTCATCATTACTCATAAAATCGCGCATGATGGAAAGAAGAAGCGACTGCATGGATGGGGAGAGTCGGTTAAACCCCTGCTGGTATACGGAAAGCGAAAAGGTAGTATGTTCAGGGGTTTCGGATAGCAGCTCGGAAAGCGGAATACAAAGCGTATCCGCAATTCGTTCCATCGTCAACAGTGTGGGATTGTGCGTACCGTTTTCAATGTCGCGGATCTGACGATCATCCAGCATTGCCTCCGCCTTGAACTGGAAACGGCTGATGTGCGCAAGTTCACGGTACCGCCGTACATTCTCTCCGAATACTTTGGAAATGCTTTGGCACTGTTTTAACTCGGCTGCCATAATGTTCGCTCCTTTGCCGCCAGTATACGACAAATTTCGCGTTCACAATACGGATTCAATCCGGGATATAATCAGGCACTACCGTCACCATTACCGTCACCATACCGCGTTGGCGTAGATATACTGCGGTTTCGTGCATCCTTGGTAAGGATGAGGTCACCGGTTCAAATCCGGTCAGCAGCTCCATGAAAACCGTCTTTTTCTCTTGAAAAGGGCGGTTTTTGCTTTGTTTTATGACTTTTGGTGAAGTCAGAATTAGGTGGTCAACGCTTTGACAATAGAACAAGCCATAGGCAGAAAAGCAGGCCTCCGGAGTGTGCTCCGGAAGCCTGCTACTTTTAACCTACATTTTTCATATCTCAGTCGATCCTTTTCTGCGGCGATCTTCGCCTTTCTTCGTTGTATGAGTTCCGTTAACAGCCGCTTACATTCTTTTCTCGTTTTCTCATAAACATTATGGGTGTGCTTTCTTGCCATCTGTTTCAGCAGGAGAGTGCCAGCCTAACAGAGGTGGTCATTCTATGCCGGGCCTGCATTTCCTCTCTGGTTTGTCCCCATTTCCAACGACTATGAAAGCTCCTGAAACTGCCCGTACTGCGGGTAGAGGTGACCAGCAAAAGGTGCCGTTATTCTGCTTTTTCTCTCGCCCCTCGAAAGCGGCCCAAATCCGTAGTGGAAGCCTTGAGAATGGGGAATGGGCCGAAGGAGGGCACACAGCCCATTACAAGGGCGAACACTTGGTGTTCTCGGCCTACTCTACAGGAGTGCCTGTACCAGCTGCCTGCTCCAATTCCTCCCGCTTTTGCTTTTAGTGATAGTCGATTACATTCTGAGGCGGCAGCAGAGTGAACTGCAATGTCTCATTGCGGGTCACAGCTGCTTTGGTTGTGACCTTGATGGGATTCACCGCAATGAGTTCGCAATCTTCCAGCTGTTTGCATACTTGCTTACGGTGTTCTCACACATGCCCACTGGATGACCGATGGTTTTGTAACTGGGCCAGCATTGGTGGGTTTACTGATTTTCGCACAGGTGCAGATAGCAGTACACCGCGACTCATCAGGACTCAGGCCCAAGATAAAGATCTCATTGGGATAGAGAAAAAGTTTCCTATGTGCATCATCACATACCTCCGGTATGCTCCTTCACCTACTGAATAAACTTTTCTTTCCGCTGGATCGCATCAAGGATGTAGCCAAGCAGTACGAGGGCACATTGGATCGAGAAGCATGGTGGGAACTGAACAACCAGTTTATCGAACTGCGCAGCCAGTTGATACGGTATCGAGCGTTTCAGATTTTATTGAAGGAGGATGACAGATTTCTCAACAAACCCCAGCAGTATACGGAGAACTGTTCATTTTTTCAGCTTAGAAACTATGATTTCATGTACACGACAAATTCCGGCGCGTGAAGCCGATATACCAACAAACGGTTGAACGATTGGCAAAATGTTGGCATGGACGTTCTGATCGATTGTGTCCGGTCCGGAAACTTTGACCGAGCCAAGCAGATGAGTGGAGTGAGCGGTACTTTATGCAACCAAATCTGGAGCAACTGCTTTACGCTGCGCGAAAGCATGATTTCCGGGGCAATATTTGCTTATAAGTTGGGGGAGCGATTTGTGGCTGTCCATATACTTTTTATCAACCTTATAAAAAAAGCAGCGGCATTCCATTTTTCTCGTAACGGCCTTTTCATTAGTCACGGATAAGACGATAGTCATGATGCAATGTTTTGTGTTGTTATTTGTTTTTTATGGTGGTACAATTCATCACGTGAAGACAAAGAGGAAAGGCGGCTATGTTTGATGAAATTGGATTAGAAAGCCAGGTGTAGCAATTTGCAGCTGCAATGATGGGCTAAGACCTGTGATCATGGAATTGGAAGCGACGGAGGAGACATCAGAAATGGATTACACCCCCGTCCGTTGACCTGCTGTACAGCACTTTTGGAGCGGTCATGCGTTTCGGCATGGCCGCTGCTTTGATGTCATGGCGTATATCGTATCCCTTGCCTTCTGCGCAGAAACCTAAGCTTCCAAGCTGAACATTTCTACGGCACTTCAGATGCAAAAGATCTGCATATTTATGAGCCTACCGCAGTGCGTGAGTTGGTGGGCACAACCGCCGTGACGGACGGCGGGAGAATCACGGCGGAGAAAATCATCGTTGCCACACACTTCCCGTTTCTCAACAACCACGGCAGTTATTTCCTGAAGATGTGTCAGCACCGTTCCTATGTCATCGCCTTGGAACACGCCTCTCGGATGGAAGGCATGTATGTGGACGAGAGCCACAGGGGCCTGTCCTTCCGGACGTACGGGAACCTGTTGCTGGTGGGTGGTGGAGGTCACCGCACCGGGAAGAAGGGCGGGAGTTGGCCAGAGCTTCGGGATTTTTCCCGCCGACACTATCCCAACGCCGTGGAGAGATACCACTGGTCTGCTCAGGATTGCATGACGTTGGACGCCGTGCCCTATATCGGTCCTTATTCGGTCAGCACCTCGCATCTGTATGCAGTGTCAGAATAGTGAGCATGGCTGTTCTGAGCGTGTGTGGTGTGGATAAACATGGGGAAACGCGATATGCCTATGCGTGAGGAATCAGAGGACGATTATCTGCTGCTGTTTCGTAGTTTGTACGAACACGGGTCGATAATACTACAGATAGTGATTTCTAACGCACACTCCGGTGTGGTTGCGGCTACTTAAAAAGGCTTTCCCAGCGTAAGCTGGAAGCGGTGCAAAGTGTACTTCATGCGCAATATTTTGGCGCATGTTTCTCACAAAGGGAAGGCATCTGGTTGACACCGGCCAAAGAGTAGTCCTGTAGACGTGCAGAAGAGTTGTGTCGGCTGTATGCGCGCTGATTCTCAAAGGTGACCGGCTGCCTTGAGGATGGTCTGGAGGACTCGCTGGCTTTTTAGGGCTTCCCTCATCGGGATACCAAAAAAATCTTCCACCAATGCGATAGGAATCCTTTTTGCGAACTGCCCTTGACGTGAGATATATAAAATAAAGCAAATCCGTCACAAAAGTGGCGGATTTGCTGTGCATGGCCTTCGCTATAGCTTTTTCTATGGTGGCCAATTGGCTCACGGATTGGATCTTTCAACGGACAGACCAGAAAGAAAGCAAACTTCCGGCAATCAAATCTTTTCCCATAGGCACTGACAAGACTCTGGATCGCGCAGATGAGAAGCGGATAATAACGCATCCTGACAGAGGCACTTCCCACCATGTGGTCATTTCAGGCGATGTGTTTGACCGCTATTGAGTATCAGAGCGTCAGTAAATATTGCGTGCTGATTGGTGATACATAGTTTTGTGAATTGGGATTGGGTAAAATCTTCATGTGCTTGGTCCCGTAAGATGCCGATGCCGCTTCCGGTAACTGATCTGGACGAAGTTAAACTGTATAGCGTTAGGGGGGTTCTCATTCTTCAGCATTCCATACAAAGCTGTCAACGATGGTTTGAGCTGCTTGAGACGCGCTGTCCGAACCAGTGAAATTGGTAAGCTGCACTAAGCAAAATCCGTAATCCTTCACAATGTAATATTGCTTTGTTACGGCGCTGTCATCAGCGATGGTAAAGGTGTAAAGTACATAACCCTGTTCAGTGCTTCCCGCGCTGCCTTCCAATTGCGCATCCGTACCGTTTAACTGCATCAGAAGCTGCTGCATAATGGCGTCTTTGAACTTCGTGTGATCTTCCGAGCTGTATCGATTTATACCAACGTTGATGGAAATGTTGTCGGGTAATTCATCCTCCTCGTGCCCTTCCTCTACATAGAAAACCATATCAGCCGAAGAATATTTCTCAGCTTTCACCCATCCGTTCGGCACGGTGTAATTACCCGGAATGGCAGTTTCCTGCTCTGGTTCCGAAATATCGGTTTGATTTGTCTCCTCCTTGCTGACCGAGGAGCTGTCTGAAGAATTGACCATCTCTTTTGTTTGCGCAGTTTCTCCACCGCTGCAGCCGGCCAGCAGTAACATTGTCGCCAATGCAGCTGCCATTTCTTTTTTCACTTTTCTTTCCCCCTTTGATTTGCCTTCAATCCATACGAGATGAAAAGTCATGTATAGAATGTAAGAAGAATAGCATGGATGACGTTGTCTATAAGCCGTGAAAATCTGATAGGCATTACGGTATTATGTATCAGACGCCATATCTCGCTATTCCAATAATAAGATACCAAAAAATTGAAATTTGGTCAATACGCGATGTTGTGGAGAAGGTCAACTGGGCATGAGAGAAATATCCTGCATCTACTCAATATTTCCCCAAAAAAGAAAAGCCTGTCGGAAGACAGGCTTCTTTCAAATTTAGTTTAGTCACTGACAAGCAGAGTGGACAGATAGCGGTCACCGGTATCCGGCAGCAATGCCACAATGGTTTTCCCCTTGTTTTCCGGCCGCTGAGACAGCGCGACAGCAGCATGCAGCGCAGCGCCAGAGGAAATACCGATAAACAGTCCCTCACTGTGCGTGAAGGTACGTGCGGTAGAAAAGGCATCCTCGCCCTTTACACGAATGACTTCATCGTATATATCGGTATTCAGCACCTCCGGTACAAAACCGGCCCCGATACCCTGAATCTTATGCGGGCCGCCCTTGCCGGTGGACAGCACAGGGGATTCGTCCGGCTCCACGGCGATGACCTTAATATTGGGGTTTTGCTCTTTCAGATAGGAACCAACGCCGGTAATCGTGCCGCCCGTACCTACGCCTGCAACAAAAATATCGATTTTACCATCGGTCTGGGACCAAAGCTCAGGACCGGTTGTTGCGTAGTGTGCGGCGGGATTGGCGAGGTTGACAAACTGACCCGGAATAAAGCTGTTTTCGATCTCTGCCGCCAGTTCGTCCGCCTTGGCGATAGCGCCGGACATGCCCTTGGCGCCGTCGGTGAGCACCAGTTCTGCGCCGTACGCCTTGAGCATGTTGCGACGCTCCACGCTCATCGTTTCGGGCATCGTGAGGATGATACGGTAGCCCTTGGCTGCCGCGACCGCCGCAAGGCCGATACCGGTGTTGCCGCTGGTCGGCTCAATGATAGTTGCGCCCGGCTTGAGCGCGCCGCTCTCTTCAGCCTTGGCGATCATTGCGTTTGCAACACGGTCCTTGACCGAGCCCGCCGGATTAAAGTATTCGAGCTTTGCAAGAATTTGCGCCTGCGCGCCGGATTTGTTCGCAAACTTATCTGCCGCATACAGCGGCGTGTTGCCGATCAGCTCGGCAAAGCTATGCTTGATATTTGACATGTGGTGTGCCACCTTTCGTATTCCCTTAATTCATATGTGTTTTATATGAATTAAGCATACAGGGTGAAATTGGATTTGTCAAGAGGAAATTGAAAAAAATCACCCGTGCGATAGCACGGGCGTTTGTTCTGCGGTGGATTACGAATCAATCAATCCCAGCTGGATTTTCCATCGTAATACCCGCACGGCGGAATCGCGGATGGCGGTTTTACTGATAGTGCCGTTCTGCACGGCGGACAGCACCGCATTGTATTGTGTGACGAAGTCGGACGAAATCAGCATGTCGTTTCCCGCCTGCACGGCGAGTACGGCGGCGTCCGCGTCGCCCGTATAGTCTGTAATCGCCTGCATGACCAAGTCGTCGGTCATCACCACGCCGTCAAAACCCAGCTCTTCGCGCAGCACTTTATGCACGGCAGGAGAGAGGGAGGCGGGCAGTGTATCATCCATGCAGGAAACGATGTTATGACAGACGAGAATCGCCTGTGCGCCTGACTCAATGCCCGCAGCAAAGGGCAGGAAATCCGACGAGCGGAACTGTTCCAGCGGACGGTCGTCCTGCGCGATGCCGGTGTGCGTGTCGACGTTATTACCATAGCCGGGGAAGTGCTTGAGCACCATCCCCATGCCGTCGACCTTCATCTGATCGACCACGGTGCGGACATAGTCGCTGGTGGCTTGAGCATCCTGTCCGAACGCACGGGCGTTGATGAAGTCGGACGGGCTTGTCGATACATCGCATACCGGTGCAAGGTTGACGTTGATGCCAAGCGAAGCGAGCAAGGTATCCTTTTCCTTGGTATCGCTTTGAATACGCTCCAGACCGCCCTCAGCGAAAAGCGCCTGCGGCGATTGAAACCGACCCGCGCGGAAGGCGGGATATGCGCTGACGCGCACGACCGTGCCGCCCTCCTCGTCTACGCCGATGAGCATGGGCGTTGCGGCGGCCTGCTGATAGGAGGTAATCGTTTGGCGCAGGCTGTCCGGCGTCTGGTTTTCAAAGTCTCGGCCAAACAGGATATATCCGCCGATGTCGTATTGCGCAGCGAGTTCCACGGCTTGCACATCCGGGCAACGCGCAAAAAACAGCTGCGCGACCTGCTGTTCCAGAGTAAGGGAATCCGCGTATACTTCAGCGGGATCGGGCTGCGGAGGTTCGGGCGTGGGTTCGGGCGCGGTTTGTGCAGCAGTCGTATCTGCGGGAGGCTGCTCGCTGCAGGCGGTCAGCCCGAGTGGCAGGGCGAGTGCGAGCAGCAGACAGAGCAGGCGTTTTTTCATAGTCAGCACCTTCCTTCTTTGGTTCTATTATACAGGAGTGGGCGCGTCGTTGCAAAGCCTATTGCGTTTGTGATAAGATAAGAAGGACAGAAAGGGGAGAGAAAGGATGCAGACCATCGGACGCTTTGCGCCCAGCCCGAGCGGGCGCATGCACTTGGGCAACGTGCTGTGTGCTCTGCTGGCCTATTTGAGTGCGCGGCGGCAGAATGGGCGATTCCTGCTGCGCATTGAGGATTTGGATGCAATGCGCTGTCCGCGCAGTTTCGCCGATCTGATTATGGATGATTTGCGTTGGCTGGGGCTGGAGTGGGACGGAGAGGTGCTGTATCAGTCCGAACGTGCGGCAATTTATGAGCGGTATGCGGCCATTTTGCGTGACAAGGGGCTGCTCTATCCCTGCTTTTGCTCGCGTGCAGCGTTGCATGCAGCATCTGCACCGCATCTGTCGGATGGACGTGTGATTTATGCGGGCACCTGCCGCGGCTTAACGCCCGAACAGATAGCGGAAAAACGGAAAACCCGCGCACCGGCTACGCGCGTGCGCGTACCGGATGAAGTGGTGCGCTTTACCGATGCGGTTTGGGGCGAGTATGCGGAAAATCTCGCAGAGGAATGTGGGGATTTCATTGTCCAGCGCTCAGATGGCGTGTTTGCCTATCAACTTGCCGTTGTGGTAGACGATGCGCTCACCGGCGTCAATGAGGTGGTGCGCGGCGCGGATTTGCTTTCGAGCGCCCCGCGTCAGATTTGGCTGTACCGCCAGTTTGGCTTTACGCCGCCGCGGTTTGCGCACTTGCCGCTGCTTTGCGACCATGACGGCCGTCGCCTGTCCAAGCGGGACGAGGATCTCGACCTCGGGCTGCTGCGGCAGCGGTTTACGCCGGAGCAGGTGATTGGTGCACTGGCCTGTGCCGCCGGTCTGGCCGACGGGCCGGAACCGATCGCGGCCTATGAATTGATCTCCGCATTTGATTGGTCAAAAATTCCGCGACACGACTTGTTTTTACCGGATATCTTTCGCTCATGAAGCGCCCAAACGGGCGCTTTTCTTTTTGTCAAAATTTCTCTTGACAGGGTAGGAGAGGGGCGGTATTATAGTGATATCAAATTGATATGATTGTGAGGGATAGGGTATGAATACAAATCAAGTGGAGTACTGGGAAAAGACGCTGCGTGCGCCGAACGGGCTGGCGATTTTGCTGCTTAATATCGTACTGATGGTGGCGGCTGTGGCAGGTATAGTGTACAGTGCGGTGCAGCTGGACAATGGAGCTGGTGGTGCAATGATTGCGCTGTTGGTTGTGTGCATTTTCTACTGGTGTCTGCCGTGCTGGCTGCTATTCGCGGGTGTGAAGGTGCTGCGCCCGAACGAAGCACTTGTGCTGACGCTGTTCGGTCAGTACATCGGCACGCTCAAAGGAGAGGGCATCTTCTTTGTCAACCCGTTCTGCTCAGCAGTGAATCCGGCGGCTGAGTTCGCGTTCGCCAAAGCGGCTGAGGAGGCAGCGGACGCGGCCAAGTCGGGCAGCAAGCTGTCATCCGGTCGGATTTCGACCGGTTCGGGGCGTGGCAAACGGCTCTCGCTCAAAACCATGACGCTCAACAATGACAAGCAGAAGATAAACGATCTGCTCGGCAATCCAATTGTCATTGGTATTGCGGTTATCTGGCATATCGAAGATACGGCAAAGGCTGTGTTCGCGGTGGATAATTATCAGGAATTTCTGTCTATTCAGTCGGATGCGGCGCTGCGCAACACCGTACGCCTGTATCCGTATGACGTATCCGAGGCGGGCGACGAAAAGAGCCTGCGTGGATCGTCGCAGGAGATAGCGGGTGTGTTGGCGGAAGAGATTCAAAAGCGCGTCGCGTGTGCGGGCCTTAAAGTAGAGGAAGCGCGTATTACGACGCTGGCCTACGCACCGGAAATCGCAGCGGCGATGCTTCAGCGTCAGCAGGCCAGCGCGGTCGTGGACGCACGAAAGATGATTGTCGAAGGTGCAGTCGGCATGGTTGAGATGGCACTGGACGAACTCAGCCGCAAGCAGGTAGTCGAGCTGGATGACGAGCGAAAGGCACAGATGGTATCCAATCTGATGGTTGTCCTATGCGCAGGTAAGGATGCGCAGCCGGTTGTCAATTCCGGTTCAATCTATTAAAATAGAAAAAGAAAAAGGAGCGACGGGAATGATTCTCGATTTTCTGCTCAGCCTGATGGCAGGCGGTGCGGTATCCGGTGCGCAGTCCCGACGTATTCCCAAAGTGCTGCGTATAGTTTTGGCGGTGCCGATCATGTTGTTGATGCTTTTGGTCGGTGGATTTATGCTGCTATGTGCGGTAGCGATAGATGGTGGGATCGGGATGCGGCTGGTTTGCGGGGGGCTCGCAATACTGTGTTTGGGTTATTTGGTGTTTTTTATTCGTGGTGTGTGGCGCACCATGCGGTAAAAAATGAGGATAAGGAGGTGCGGACGTGGCAGACAAGGAAAAAGCGAAAAAGCAGGTGCCGCTGCGGCTGTCCGCCTCGCTTTATGATGAGATTGCCCGCTGGGCGGAGGATGAGTTTCGCTCGGTCAACGGACAGATCGAATATTTGCTGACCGAGGCAGTGCGTCACCGGAAAAAACAAGGCCCGAAGGAATGAACTTGCAGCCGCATGGGTATTCCCACTTGCGTCTTGGTGTGGTATAATGACGGCGAACCAGTTGCAGCATGGATCAAGCTGCGGTGGCAGAAAGGAGAATATGCCATGAGCAAACGAACAAAAGCGGTTGTGGCGGCAGTGGTTGTCATTATTGTGCTGATTGTTGCTGCGTGCATTTACGGATATATGTCCGGGCGGCAGACACCGGAGCAGAATGAGCAGCCGAACCAGACGGTCGAGCCGGATACGCCGAATGGACAGGATACACAGGATGATCAGCAGACCACGGACGACACCAAAGAGGATCCGGTGCAGCCGGAGAATCCCAATCCGGCAGGCGGGGAATCGGTAGTTGTGTATGTGCCGGATGAGCAAGGAGAAACACTGACACCGGTCGGAACGGATGCGGTGGATGATTCGGATCAGGCGCTGGTGGATGCGTTGATCACCGCAGGATCGCTGCCCGCAGGGGCGGTGGTGCAGTCTTCCTCGACGGCAGACGGCGTGCTGACAATAGATATGAACGCGGTGTATGGCGATGCAGTACGCTCCTCCGGCACCACGGGAGAAAGCCTGCTCATCTATTCGCTGGTCAATACCTTTGTGCAGGCGCGTGGCGTCAATAGTGTTCTTATTACAGTGGATGGTGCACCGCTGGAAAGCGGGCATGAGATTTACGATTATCCGCTGGAAGCAACCAATTGAGAGAACGCAAAAAGGCTTCGGAACGAAAGTTACCTACGCATAAGGACAACATTTCAAATTACCGTTCAAGTAGCATTGAAAAAGCCACTGACTCTGAATTATGATATGCTCCCTCTATGAGAGACAGTGAAATAAAACACTGTCAATCATGGAGGGGGCACTTCTATGTCACAAAAGTCAAAAGTAAGTATTGAAGAAAAGACAAAGATGGT
>NZ_JBQKJP010000023.1:0-40066 GCF_052117205.1 Candidatus Agathobaculum pullicola
GGATATGGCCCCCTTTCGACAAGTTGTTGTATAGCAACTCAACTTTAACCGATGTGGTCTTATCCTTCATCCTTTTTTATTCAACTGTCCAAGATGTATTGTACTCCTACAGAGACAAATGAAGGAAAAACCGTCCGTTGTTGAAACGGACGGTTTTTTTTGCTATACTAAAGGGCGGAAATGAAGGAGATGGGAAATAAAGATGCAACAGGAAAGAGGCCAGATGTCCGAATCGCTGCTGTTGGGCGGGCTGCTGGCAATGGCGGGCGGTTTTTTTGACGCATATACATATCTCAGCCGCGGGGGCGTGTTTGCCAACGCGCAGACCGGCAATATTGTGCTGTTCGGTTTAAAGCTGGCAGAGGGAGAGTGGCAGCGTGCGCTGACGTATTTGCTGCCGATTATGGCGTTTGCTTTTGGTGTGGTCGCGGCCGAGCTGGTCAAGCGACGCGGGAAGCGTAAAAAAAAGTCGGATGCGGGACTGCATTGGCGGCAGGTAATCGTTATTGCAGAGATTCTCTTGCTGGTTGTGGTGACTTTTTTGCCGCAGCAGATGAATATGGTGGTCAATACTGTGATTTCTTTCGTCTGTGCCATGCAGGTGGAAACCTTCCGTAAAGTGCGCGGCAGTGCGTTTGCCACGACCATGTGTACCGGTAACCTGCGTTCGGGCACCGAGCAGCTGATGATCTGGCACCATACAGGGGAGAAGAATGCAGCGCGTAAAGCGCGGCATTATTATTCGATTATTTTGTTTTTTATCTTGGGCGCGGCGCTGGGTGCGCGTTTGACTAATATGCTGGGAGAACGTGCGCTGCTGCTGACCTGCGCGCCGCTGCTGGCTGTATTTGCTTTGATGTTCCGCGAAGAGGAAGCCCATATCTACGGATGACGAAAAAGCGCGCCTGATGGGCGCGCTTTTTGTATCATTTGGACGGTGAGACGGTATATCCGTTCCGTTGACATTTGCTAACTGCCACTTTATAATAAAAATGTATTTGGCCTTTGGATAAAGGCATCGGGGGAACACTATGAAGACTCTTAACAATTTAAAGCAGGGGCAGAGCGGCGTGGTCGAGGGTATCACGGCTGAGGGTGCTCTGAAACGGCATTTTCTGGATATGGGTATCACCAAGGGCGTGGTGGTCACAATGGAACGCATTGCGCCGTTTGGCGATCCGGTCGCGGTGCGGCTACGCGGATACAGCCTTTCGCTGCGACGCGCGGAAGCGAAAAAAATTGTGCTGGAGGAACGGGCATGAGCAGCAAAAAAACCATTGCCATTATCGGCAATCCGAACAGCGGAAAAACTACGCTGTTCAACCGGCTCACCGGCTCCAATCAGCATGTAGGCAACTGGCCGGGCGTGACAGTCGATCGTAAGACCGGCCATATCTGTCACGACGGCGTGGGCATTGATATTGTGGATTTGCCCGGTATTTACTCTCTTTCGCCCTATACGCAAGAGGAAATCATTGCGCGTGAGTTTGTCCTGTCGGACGAGCTGGATGGTATTTTAAATATTGTGGACGCGGCAAATATTGAGCGAAATCTGTATTTGACCTTGCAGCTCATCGCGCTGGGCCTACCGATGGTGGTGGCGCTCGGCTTTATGGACGATGTGCGCGCGCAGGGAATTGAAATTGACTGTGATATGCTTTCCGAGCGGCTCGGCGTGCCGGTGGTACCGATTTCGGCCAAAAAAGGCGAGAACATGCACAATCTTTTAGATGGGCTTGCCCATGACATGCGTGCGCCGGACAAGCAGCCTGCGTATTTACATGGCGTGGGTGCGGCCATTCGGCATGCAGCGGAGACGTTGCAGCCGCTGCCGCTGCGCCAGTGCAGTCTGCCGTTTTACGCGGCAAAGCTGCTGGAGGGCGATTCCGCCATGTGGGCGCAGATGGACCGGCTAAACATGCCGAAGAAAATCCGGGAGGAAATCAATTCGATTGCGGCCGGCATGCAGAGCCATGCCAACCTGACGGATAAGGAAATGGTGCTGGCGGACGCGCTGTACGACTATATCGAGGAGGTCGTGCGCGCAGCTTATCAGCGGCCCAAGGTACATAAAGCCACGCTCACCGAGCGAATCGACAAGATTGTTCTGCATCGCGTGTGGGCACTGCCGATTTTTGCGTTTTTCATGTTCCTGATGTTCTGGTGTACGTTCGGGCCGATCGGTTCGCTGTTGGGCAGCGGGATGGAATATTTGATTCAAAGCATCATTTCGCCTGCAATTCGCAGTGCTTTGGCAGCGGCGCACACACAGGACTGGCTGGTTGGCCTGATTTGCGACGGAGTAATCGGCGGCGTGGGCGGCGTTTTGAGCTTTTTGCCGCAGATTGTAATTTTGTTCTTTTTCTTGTCGGTGCTTGAGGATACCGGATACCTGGCGCGTGTAGCGTTTATTATGGACACGCTGCTGCGCCGCATTGGTCTTTCGGGCAAGTCGTTTGTGCCGATGCTGATGGGCTTCGGTTGCACCACACCTGCGGTCATGGCGGCTCGCACAATGGAAAACGACTCTGACCGCCGCATGACCATCATGCTGACGCCCTTTATGTCCTGCGGCGCGAAGCTGCCGGTCTATGCGCTGGTGGCGGGCGCGCTGTTCGGCGCGCATCAGGGGCTGGTGGTTATCAGCCTGTATGTGCTGGGTATTCTGATGGGTATTCTGGCGGGCTTTATCCTGAAAAAGACGATCTTCAAAGAGGTATCTTCAGGTTTTGTGCTCGAATTGCCGACCTATCGTCTGCCGTCCTTCAAAGGCACGGTGCTCAACATGTGGCAGAAGGCAAAGGACTTCATCACGCGCGCCGGTACCCTCATTTTCCTGATGAGCGTGGTCATCTGGCTCCTGCAAAACTTTACGCCTTCGTTTGCTGTGGCGGAGAACGCCGGAGAGAGTATTCTCGGCGTGATTGGCACATTTATCGCGCCGGTTTTCCGTCCGCTTGGCTTCGGAGAGTGGCAGGAAGCGGTTTCGCTGCTGACCGGATTGGTTGCCAAGGAAGCGGTCGTATCCACGATGAACGTGCTGTATGGCGCGGGCGGAGACAGCGCGATGCTGTCCGGTCTGCTGGGTACCGTGTTTACCCCTTTGGCTGGGTATTCGTTTTTGGTATTTACGCTGCTGTACATGCCCTGCATGTCCGCCTTTGCCACCATCAAGCGGGAGATGGGCGGCTGGCGCTGGGCATTTGGTGCGGCGGCGTTCCAGACCGTGCTTGCGTATTTAGCGGCGATGGTGATTTATCAAGTGGGCAGCCTCTTCCTGTAAAGGAACCGAAGTCTTGGGAAAGGATAACGGATAATCATGTCTATCAAATTGATTGCCGCCGATATGGACGGCACCCTTCTGGACAGCCGAAAGCAATTGCCGGAGGGACTCTTTTCTCTGATTCATACGCTGCGGGAGCAGGGGGTGCGCTTTGCACCGGCATCCGGGCGGCAGTATTATACGCTTTACGAGCAGTTCGGTGAGATTGCCGATGAGCTGGTCTATATCTGTGAAAATGGCGCGGTGGTTTGCGACGGTGCACGCATGATTTCTTTTGAGGCCATGCCGACCGATGAGGTGTGTCGGTCAATCGAGTTGGTGCGCACATTGCCGGGCGTGGAGGCCATTGTATCCGCACGCCACGGCGGATTTTATGAGACCGCAGACGATCCCGCATTTCTGGAAAACGCGGCACAATATAGCGTGCGGCGCACACAGGTGCCCGATTTGCTGGAATTGTGCCGGCACGAGCCGGTTTGCAAGGTTGCGGTGTATTGCAAGGGCCGTGCGGAAGAGGTATTGATTCCGGCGTTCCATGCGTTTGCCGAGACTTCGCAGTTGGTGGTTTCGGGCGAAGACTGGATGGATCTGACGCGTCCCGGCATGAACAAGGGGCAGGCGATCGGCGCGCTGTGCGAGAGTCTGCATATCACGCCCGATGAGTGCATGGCGTTTGGAGATTATATGAACGATTTGGAGCTGCTGCAGGCGGTAGGGGAGTCCTATGCCATGGCAAACGGCCATGAAGCGCTCAAGGCTGCTGCCAAACATATTTGCCCCTCCAATGATGAGGATGGTGTGTGCCGCACCATCCGTCAGGTATTTGGTATTGACAAGGCGTAAAACCATGATACAATAGATAACGGAAAAAGCAGAGTAGGCTGCAATGCGTTAAGTGCCGCTGAGACGGGGAGTTGTTCAGCGGACGAAAGGGACGAAGATCCCCTGCGGTGTTGCAGTCGCATCCCGCTGCTGCAACTGTTTAGGCATTTCCTAAATCGCTGTGGCAACAGATGAATTGATTTAGGAGGTGTCTTTTTCTATGTCCAAAAAGGAAAATATTTTTGTCCGCTCCCTCAAAGAACTCAAAAGCACGCGCTGTCTGGCGCTGACCGCACTGCTCATTGCCATCAATATTGCGCTTGACCTGCTCGGTTTGACCATCAAGCTGCCGCCCAATCTGCGCATTGGATTTGGCTTTTTGTGCAACGCGGCGGTCGGCATGCTGTTTGGGCCGGTGGTCGGCATGATGGCAGGTGTGTGTACCGATGTGCTGGGTTATTTTGCCGGGAATCTCACCATGGGGGCCTATTTCCCGGGTTATACGCTGACTGCCATCGTCGGAGGACTGTTCTGGGGTCTTTGGTTGTATCCGCGCAAGCTCTCGGTCTGGCGGGCGGTGGGTGCAAAGGCGTGCATTAACCTGTTCTGCAACATCGGCCTGAATACCCTGTGGCTGACTATCACAGGAGGCAAGGCGATGAGCGCGCTGCTTGCACTGCGCGTACCGAAAAACCTGCTGATGCTGCCGATCGAGGCGGCGCTGCTGTATTTCGGTATGAAGCTGGTGCTGCGACTGTATCATGCGCTGCCGGGCACTGTGGAGACCAAGCATGCCGCCAAAAACAATAGCTTATAATATGATTTCCTGCCGTTCGGCTATGCCGAACGGCTTTTTTATCAGCAAGACTGCATGGCTTTGTGGATATTTCCGATTTTCCCTATGCAAAGCGGCAAAGTTTTGGTATACTATATACGATAGGGATGAACGGCGTACTCCGTTCGCTGAAAGGAAGTGACTGCTTTATGAAATTGACAAAAGAAAGCATCAAACATAACGCGTCCTGGAAGGATTACCGCTTGCCGCAGTATGATATCGATACGGTACGCGAAGCTACCCGCAACGCGCCGACTTGGCTGCACTTTGGCGCAGGTAACCTGTTCCGGGCGTTTCCCGCTGTGCTGGCGCAGCGTATGTTGACCGCAGGCCTGTCTGAGACAGGTGTTATCTGTTGTGACGGTTATGATGAAGAGCTGATTGATCGGTGCTATCGTGCCTGCGACCATCTTTCGCTGGTTGTGACGCTGTATTCCAACGGCACAATCAACAAAGAGGTTGTCGCTTCGGTAACCGAAAGCCTCAAGCTGAGCGAGGACGGAGAGCGTTTAAACGAGGTATTTCTCGCGCCGTCCCTGCAGATGGTCAGCTTCACTCTGACGGAAAAAGGCTATGTGATTCAGGATGATGCGAATGAATTCCTGCCGGAGTATGCGCATGACCGCGATAACGGACCGACGGGCTGCCAGTCGTTCTTTGGTAAACTCGCGGCGTTCAGTCTTGCTCGCTGCCGTGCAGGCATGCCGCCGCTGGCCTTTGTTTCGCTGGATAACTGCCAGGACAATGGCGTCCGTTTGGAACGCGCTGTGCGTTACATGGCACAGGCATGGCAGCAAAAAGGCTATATCACCGAGGATGAGTACTTTTATCTGCTCAAGAAAAATACCTATCCGCTGTCTATGATTGATAAAATCACCCCGCATCCGGATAGCCGTATTGCGGATAAGCTGGAGGAGGACGGCTTACAGAATGCCCGTCCGTTTGTGACGGAAAAGGGCAGTTATGCGGCAATTTACGTCAACTCGGAAAGCCCGCACTATCTGCTGATTGAGGATGCGTTCCCGAACGGTCACCCGCCGCTCGAGCAATGCGGCGTTATCCTGACCCGCCGCGATATCGTGGAAAAATCCGCGGTGATGAAGGTCAGCACCTGCATGAACCCGATGGGTACTGCGCTGGGTGTATACGGCTGCATGCTGGGTTATACGCAAATCAGCGAGGAGATGAAGGACAAGGAGCTGGTCAATCTAATCACGCGCATGAGCGAGCAGGAGGCCATGCCCATGGTTGCCGACCCAGGGGTAATTGACCCGGTTTCCTTCCTCCATGAGGTTTTGGGGGAACGCTATCCCAACCCGTTCCTGCCGGATTCTCCGCAGCGTGTTGCGACCGATACCTCGCGAAAGATTGTGCCTCGCTTCGGTGTGACGCTGTATGCGTATTACAATTCGACGCTGCCGGCACATCGCGCGACCAAGCTGGTGTATATCCCGCTTGTGCTGGCGGGTTGGCTGCGCTATCTGGTTGGGATGGATGACCAAGGAGAAGCGTTCCAGCTTAGTCCGGATTCCAACATGGAGCATATACGTTCGCTGATGGGCAATCCCAAGCTGGGGGATGAGGTGTCCGAGGAGCAGCTGTATCCGCTGCTGTCAAACCGTTACTATTTCGGCGTTAATCTGTTCGAGATTGGCGTGGGCGAGACGATCGTACGCATGTTCAATGAACTGAACAGGGGACCGCATGCTATCCGCGAGACACTGTGCCGCTACTGTGGCGAAGAAAAACAGGAGGAATGGATCCTGTAAATCCGGTGTAAATTAAAAAAAGGAGAACCGAAGGGTTCTCCTTTTTTATGTGATATAGCTATGATTTCTCTCCTTGCGCAACCAGTTGCAGGCCGGGAGCAAAGCGCAGCCAGCGTCCGCTGGCAAAGCGCAGCGTGAACAGGATGCCACGGCACAGCCAGTCGCCCACCATTGCAATCCAGATGCCGATAGCGCCCATCTGGAACATAACAGCAAGCACATAGCCGCTTCCAAGCCGCAGCAGCATCATAGATGCGATAGAGCACACCATAGGATAGCGCACATCGTTTGCCGCGCGCAGTACGTTCGGCATGGTGAAGGACAGCGGCCAGAAGACCATGGCGCTGAAGTTATGGATGAAGATGAGCGTTTTGCCAAGCGCAAGCGCTTCGGGGGACAGACTGTAGATTTTCAATACCAACGGTGTGGCAAGAATGGTAGCCAGACAACAGATGGCAAAAATCAGATAGGTGATTTTCAGCAGCTTTTTCGCCATGCGGCGCGCTTGTTCGATATCCCCGGCCCCAATACACTGGCCAACGACCGTGATGATGGCAAGATTCATCGCCTGACCCGGAATGCAGGCCACTGCATCCAGGTTGTTTGCTACGGCATTGGCGGCGATTTGCGTGGTGCCGAACAGTGCAATCATGCTGACAACCAGAATACGTCCCAGCTGGAACAGGCTGTTTTCCAATCCATTCGGAATACCGATTTGCAAGATGCGACGGATGAGCGCGTTGTCCGGACGGAAATGGCCGCCCCGCCGCAGGCTGACGATGTGCTCCGGATGCAGCAGCAGCACGGTGATGACAACAGCCGCGACACCGCGCGAAAATACCGACGACAGGGCGGCGCCCGCCACGCCAAGCCGGAGACCGAAAATCAGGATAGAATTGCCGATGAGGTTTACAATATTGATGAGTCCTGCAATCAGCATTGAGATGCGGGAATTACCCTGTGCACGGAAGAGGGCTGCGCCGGCGTTGTAAATGGCGAGCACCGGGTAGGAGAACACGCTGACCGTTAAGTAAGTGAGTGCACTGTCCATCACATCCGGTTCGATAGAGCCGAACAGCAACCGAAGCAGCGGTGTGCGTATCAGCATGACAAGTGCGCTCAATGCGACTGAGATACAGATAACAACAAAATAGAGTTGCCGGGCAGCATTGCAGGCACGTCGGTTTTGGCGTGCGCCGAGCAGCTGTGCGACAACCACCGCGCCGCCGGTTGCGAGTGCGGCGAAGATGTTGATAATCAATACATTCAGCATGTCGACCAGTGACACACCGGATACTGCTGCTTCTCCCACCGAGGATACCATGATGGTATCGGCAAGGCCGACTGTGATGGACAGCACCTGCTCCAGCACGAGCGGCCAAATCAGTTTTTTCAGTGCGGCGTTTGGAAATAATTCTTTGTTCGTTGGTGATGCGCCTCTTTTTCTATAAAATTACGCGATAAGCCTCGATCAGTCGTTCCAGTGACCATGCTGCGTTGGCTGGGCTGGTCGAGGGAAGCTGTGTAATAGGGATATGCAGCTGCGGCTCGATAAGCTTGCGATACAGCTCGGCGGATTTGCCTCCGGTGGCAAAAATGCGGGTGATTTCGCTTTCCTGTATCAATCGGCCGATGTCGTTCGGCACCGCGTTGCGGATGCTGGTGTCGGACGCGCCCGCGATGTCGCAGCGCGCAATGGTGTCCCACAGCGCGACATGATGTTTCAGACACATGGCGCGCTTGGCTTCGATCGTTAGTGGCACCTGTTCGCCCAGCACGGCGGACAATACGCGCCAGAAGCGGTTTTGCGGATGGCCGTAAAAAAAGCCGACCTCACGCGATTTCGGGCTGGGAATCGAGCCGAGCAGCAGTACACGCGAATGGCTGTCATATAGCGGCGGGATGGTATGGACAACGGTTTGGAGATTCATGCTTCCTCCTCTAAAACAGAGAGAAACGCGCGGAACGCGCTGGGCAGCGCGTACTCCGCACGCAAATCGGACGGGCTGACAAAGGTCAGTTCTTCCGGCTGGTTTGCCAGATCAATGTAATATCCGTTCATGTGCCATTCCACATGGGTGAACACATGCTTGGCAGGACGCAGGGACAGCAGACGGGACACTTGCCAGCCGCGTGCAGCCAGTTCCGTGCGTGTTTGATCGGGGGAGAGGTGGCCGTCCAGCGAAGGCAGCTCCCACAGGCCGGCGAGCAGACCAGAGGCAGGCCGCCGCATGAGTCCGACAAGCGAGCCGTGCCGTAACAGCAGAACGGTGCGGTTTTCGATGCGGCGCGCTTTTTTGGCCGCTCGCAGCGGCAGCAGGGCGGCGTTTCCATGGTGGTAGCCCCGACACAGATGCTGCACCGGGCAGTCGCCGCAGAGAGGCGTACCGTTTGGCAAGCAGACCATCGCACCCAATTCCATCAGCGACTGGTTGAGGTCACCCGGTCGGTCGGTCGGCATCAGGGCGGCAAAACGTGCGCGGGTGCGCTTTTTGAACGCCGCGTCTGAGATGGGCGTGAAGTCGTTATCCAGCCGTGCTGCAACACGCAGCACGTTGCCGTCCACCGCGGGCACGGGAATACCACAGGCAATGGATGCAATTGCACCGGCGGTGTAGTCCCCGATGCCGGGCAGCGCAAGCAGCGCGTCATAATCAGCGGGCAGCTCGCCGCCGTATTTCTCGCATACCTCGACCGCAGCGCGGTGCAGATTGCGCACACGACTATAATAGCCAAGGCCCTCCCACAGTTTGAGGTAGACGGATTCGTCTGCGGCCGCCAGTGCACGCACATCGGGCAGCGTCTCCATCCAGCGGGAAAAATAGCCGAGCACAGCCTGTACGCGCGTTTGCTGGAGCATGATTTCACTGACCCATACGCGGTAGGGGGTGGGTTGCACACGCCACGGCAGGTCGCGGTGACCTTGGTCGTACCAGCTTAGAAGCGGGGCGATGATGGCAGGGCTGACACCGCTCAATGCCGCATATCCTCCAGCGTGTGGCCGGTGTAGAACATGGTGAAAACCGCATCTGCGATATGCCTGTGCTCGTCATCATGTACTTCAACCATGTATATCGCCGTTTTCTTACCGCGTTTGCGTTCATAGGCAACGGCGGTGAGTGTTTTGCCGAGACGACCGGGGCGATAGTAATGGATATTGCTGTCCAGCGTCACGGCCACCAGCCCGTGCGAAGCGGCGGCAGAGCCTGCCGCAATATCGCATAGCGTGAAAATAGTACCGCCGTGCGCGATGCCGAGCGGGTTGAGCAGTTCTTCCGTCAGGTCCAGTTCAACGGTTGCGCCGCCATCCTTGTCCAGCGTGATGACGCGCATATGCATCAGTTTGTTCAGGCCGCTGGCTTCCTGACGCATTTTTAAAATTTTTTCGATTGTCATAGGGGAGCTCCTTTTGCACAAATATACATGGTGCAGCAGAGCAAGCCGCCGCACCATGTTTTTTTACGTTCCTTTTTATTATATCGGTCCGTTACAGGTGCGTCAAGCGAAAATGAAGTGCGCATACGGATGAAAGGAAATTGTAGCTGTGAAAACATGACCACCATATATAGTTATAAATTCTAAAACAGGCAACCAAATCATGTAATAATCAGATAAAAGGCGTAATTTGGGGAAATAGTGATGGAAATGCAACTTTTTCATTCTTTACAAGTGCGATTACACGCTGTATAATAGACATAGTTTTGTGATGGGGTAGCAGAGATATGACCAGTGATTTTTCTCGTACACTCGCGCTTTTGCGACGGGAAAAGAAAATAAGCCAACGAACAGCCGCAGGTGACCTTGGGGTGTCGCAAGCACTCCTGAGCCATTATGAGAATGGTTTGCGTGAGCCGGGGCTGCCTTTTGTTGTGCGTGCAGCGGATTACTACGGGGTATCCTGTGACTACCTGCTGGGCAGGTCGATGGCGCGGGATGGTTCCGCCGTTCCGGTGGAGCGCATGGATGCGCAGGTACATACCGGCTGGGAGAAAAATCAGGTGGTGCAGGCTGTATCCTTGCTGATGGATTTGACGGAGCAGGTGGGGAGCAAACAGCTGCCTCATGAGGTGGAAGCATATCTGTCGGTTGTGATTTATAAAGTGTATCGTTATCTGTATATGGCGGACCCATCTAATATTGAGGCGGTATTCCGTACCTCTCGGGAACAGTTTGAATACCTTTGCGATGCACGCATGAAGGAGCATGAGCTTCGGATTCGCACAGCGGCAAAGGGAGAAGCGGGCTTTGGTTTGGAATCGGAAACACTGCAAGGGATTTCAATTGCGCCCAATGAAATCAGCAAACGCTATCCGGAGTTATCCAGCGCGTTTCTGACGGTTTTGCAGCAGGTTTCGGACTCGATTGATGCCTTCGGGAAAAACATAAAAATCGGAAAATAAAAATCGTAAATTTCAAGGTTAAAGTTACCAAAGTTTCAAAAAAATAATTATTTATTTTGCATGATTCTATCATACCGGAGAAAAAGGCAGGTGCAGAGGAAAAACAGACGCTATGATAGAAATGCAGGCATGCGAAACAGGGGCAGCCCTCCCAGACTGTCCCTAACGCCATACAAGCCGTTATATCAAAGCCGCTCCATAAAGAACCGGAACAGCATATTCGATGTTTTCCAGTTCAGAATCCTACGCGGATAGTTGTTAATCCACTCCTCAATCTCCGCTACCTGCTTCTGCGTCACCTTGGACAGGTCTGTCCCCTTGGGCAGATGGCGGCGGATCAGTTTGTTTGCGTTCTCGTTGCTGCCGCGCTCGCAGCTGCGATGGGCGTGACAGTAGTAGATCTTAGTCCGTGCCTTGCGCTTGCGCAGCGCGGACTTTTCCATGCCGGGAAAGTCAGAAAATTCCATGCCATTGTCCACCGTGATCGTCTGGAACACCTTGGAGAATTTCTCAGCCCCCATGCTGCGCTCCAACACATTCAAGGCACGGACTACGCTGGCGGCGGTACGGTCGCGCATAAGCATGATGATCTCCTTGCGGGTCAGCCGCTCGGTCAGCACAAGCAGCGTCGGCGTGAGCTTTGCCTTTTTGGACTTCGAGGTGTAGACCGTATCCATTTCCCAATGCCCGAAAGAGTTGCGGAGATTAACTTCCGCAGGACGGTGCTCGATGCTGGTGCCAGCAGACGCACGTTTCTGCTTTTTGTTTTTCTTGCCGCCCCTTATCCGGTATCCCTTCTGGAACGGCAGGTGCTTCGGCAAAATATTCAGCACGCAGCCCTTGATGTAGCTGTAAAGCGTGACCGTGGAAATGGAAGCCGTGTACGGCTTGCCGCTTGCGCGGACCGCTGCAAGCGCCGCAGCGGGAGAAAAATGCTTTTTCACGATCAGCGTTTCAAGGTCATTTGCCAGTTTGAAGTCGTTTCCAATTTTTAGCTGCGGGCCTTTTGCCGCCAGATTTTCACGGCAGCGGCGCTCCGCCTGCTCAGGTGAGTACCGCACTTCCGTAGTGAGGTCGGAGTTGGTATGGACATACTGCCCGCGCTTCAGTTCTTTCACGATAGTCACATGGCTGCATCCAATGACGCCCGCAATTTCCCGCGTTGTTGCGCCGCGCAGCCGCATCCGCTCTATAATCAGCCGGTGGTCCCATTTCAGATGCTGTCCCTTATGACACCGCTGCATTGAATTCCCCTTTTTGTTGTGCTTCACTATACATCCCTCCACTGTATATTGTGTATTTAGGATTATAGCATAAAAGCACCAAAAATACTTTAGCGCTTTAATAGATTATATCGTGAAAATACAAAGGAATTCTTGTGAAGAATCACAAATGGAAAAAACGGTCACCACCTTGACAGCTCCTGTATTATCTGATGTAATAGCAACATAACTAAAAATGCAAGGGGACTATGATAATGATACGGAAGAAAAAGAACATACCGGATATGCTGTCCGGATACTATTTTGTGTATGAACTGCGCCCAGATCAGGCATACGGCGTCAGCGGGATAGAAGTCGCTGTGCAGTATGTGAAAGACCCCGCAAACGGGAATATGCTCGGGGATGTTTGGATCAGGAATCTGGACACGCGCCCGGACATGAAAATACTTGCCGCATACATCAGCACGGAGCGCGGCAGCACGCGCAGGGAGACAGAACTGAAACTTCTGCGTGAAGTGGAGCAGTCCAGGGAGTTTGCCGAAGCATTGAAAACCTATACGCAGATGCTTGGGGCGCTGCCATTGTATGACGAGTAAGCCCCCCAAAAACACCAGTTGAATACCATTAACGCACCGGTTTTCCGGTGCGTTTCTTTTTTACCCCAAGAGGGAAAATTATCATACATAGTGTATGATAATACCTTGATTTTGTGAACATTTTGTGAACAATGAAGAAAACCGACCTGACACACCCCCCTTATAGAGCTATATATAGAGGCTTTTTTACCGGCGCACATTTTAGCAGCCTCTACTGCACCTTGAAAACCGCACAGCATGGGTGTGCTCCTATGAAGCAAGCACCGGGTAGTTGCAGACCGTTAGAGGATAGGAAGAGCAACAGCGTGCGATGGCGGCTGAACACCATCGCAGAAAAAAATCTAAAGACAATGGAGGTGAACAGGGTGACAACCAATGAACAGCTGCACCGGATAGACAGCGACATTGCCCGGTATCAGGGAAAGGTCAAGACGCTGCAAAACAAGATCATGCAGCTTGGGGAAAAGAAAAAGAAATTGCAGGAGCGTGCGCTGCTGGAGCAGCTGAGCGAGCTTGCACCGGACTACGCACAGGCGGAGCAGTTGCTGGTGCGGCTGAAAGCGGAACAGCAAAGAAACAGCATGGCAGACAGGGACGGAGGTGTGAGCCATGACGGCGTCGGGCAGCAAGATCACGGATGAGCAGCTGGAGCAGGCGCGCAGCGTAGACCTGTTATCGTTTTTGCAGCAGTACCAGCCCGGCGAACTGAAACGGATCGGGCAGTCATGGACGCTGCGTTCGCATGACAGTATGCGTATCTCGGCGGACGGGCGGTGGAACTGGTTTTCACAGGGCGTCGGCGGCGGCGATGCAATCAGCTATCTTGAAAAAGTGCATGGCATGACCTTTCAGGAAGCGGTGCGGACGCTGGCGGGCGATGCATACCATACGCTTCCCAGAACAGCCACGGCAGCGCGCGAACCGCCGCCGCGCACACCGTTCGAACTGCCGCAGAAAAACAGGGACAGCCGCCGTGCGTTTGCGTATTTGTGCGCGCGCGGCATAGACCCTGAGATCATCAGCCACTGCATGAAGCACAGGCTGATCTACGAGGACGCCGCGCATCATAACGCAGTGTTCGTAGGGCATGATGAAGCAGGCACAGCGCGGTACGCAATGCTGCGCAGCACCGCATCAAACTCCGGCTTCAAAATCGAACAGGCCGGCAGCGACAAAAGCTGCGGCTTCTGCATGAAAGGCAGCGGACAGACACTCTATGTCTGCGAAGCCGCGATAGACGCGCTCTCGGTCGCAACGCTGCGCAAGCTGGGCGGCAGGGACTGGCGGAAGGACAGCTATCTGTCTTTGGGCGGCGTTACCGCATCCGAAGAAATACTGCCGCCCGCGTTGGAACGGCAGCTGAAGAATTTCCCTTTTAAGCGGGTCGTCCTTGCGCTGGATAACGACGATAAGGGCCAGCGGGCGTCGCAGAATATTTTCAGGCTGCTCAAAGAGCGGCGTCCGGAAATTGAACTGAAAGTATGCGTGCCGCAGGAAAAGGATTTCAACGACCAGTTCCGCATTAAGCGCCAGCAGAAAGGACAGCCGCCGCCTTCGCGCGCGGCGCGCGAAATTGCTTTACCCAACTAAAACTTGTGTCCTCGCAAGCATAGCACTTGTACATACAAATGCAGCTTGTTAAGGGGCAAAGCCCCCTAAAACCCCCAGACGGACGGAACGGAGTGCATTACTAAAATGCGAAATAAGAACAAACACATAAATTTCTATTTGGATGACCGCGAATTTAATCTGCTGAAAGAGAAATTGGCGGGAACACACCTGTCAATGTCGGAGTTTTTTCGCCGGATGCTCACCAGTTCCGAGGTGAAAACTATCCCGCTGGAAGTACTGCGGGATGTGCAGAAACAGGTGCGCGGCGTTGGCCGGAATGTAAACCAGATCGTCAAGCTGGCGCATATCTCCGGCAACGTGCCAAGGGAAGCGTTGGCGCGGCTCGCGGCAGAACAGGAAAAAATCGAAGAGCAGCTGGAGCGCCTGATGTAATGGCAGTGCTTAAGATTTATGTGGTCAGCAACCGTTTAGACAAACGGATCGCATATGCGCTCAATCCGCAGAAAACCTCCTGCATGGGCTTTCCCAACCTCAACGGTCTGCCCGATACATTGACAGACGCTGTAAACTGCTTTTGCGATAATGCCTATGAGCAGATGGAGCGCACCAAGGGCTACTTTGGGAAAACCGGCCAGGTGCTGGGATACCATTTCATCCAGTCCTTTAAGCCGGGTGAAGTAACGCCGCAGCAGGCGCATGAGATCGGGCTGCAATTCGCGGAGCGGTGCTTTGGCGAACGATTTGAAGTAGTGATCGGGACGCATACGGATAAAGCCCATCTGCATAACCACATCGTAGTCAATTCCGTTTCGTTTGAAGATGGACGCAAATACCGCTCCACCCCCAAAACATTTTACGAGCTGCGCGGCGTCTCGGATGAAATCTGCCGCGCGCATGAATTGTCCGTGATCGATGCGCCCCGCGTCAAAGCCGGAAAGCATTATGCGGAGTGGCGCGCGGAACAGGAGAACCGCCCCACCGTCCGCGGGATGATCCGAGAGGACATTGATATTGTCATCGCGCAGGCGCATACGCTAAACGAATTCTGGGATATGCTGCGCGCACGCGGATATGAGATCCGCATCAACGACCGGCGGAAATACATCACAGTCCGCCACCCGAAGGCGGCGCGGTTTATCCGTCTGCGGTCGTTGGGGGAAGAATATGTCCCCCGGCGTATTGCGGAGCGCATCGCGGCGCAGCGCGGCGAAGTAGACCGGAATATCCGGCAGCTCCGCACACAGTGGCAGGACGGACGGCAACGGAAAAAATACCGTGTGCAGCCGCATACCCCCGCGCCAAAGGGACGGAAAAAGCTGCGCGGTTTCCGGGCGCTGTACTGGCGGTATCTCTACATGCTGGGCAAAGTGAAAAAGCGCAAAGCGCCGCGCTATGTACGCGGCGAACTGATGGCGGAACTCAAAAAGCTGAACCGGTATGCTGCGCAGTATTACTTCCTGCGGGACAATAAGCTGCAAACCGCAAAAGATGTGTCCATGTATGCGGATGCACTGGCAAACGAAGCGGATATCCTGATAGACCGGCGCGCACGGCTGTATGCAGACCTGCGCAGGCCGGGGGCGGAGGAAAAGCAGATCCGCAGCACGACCGGACAGATCACAAATACGCTGCGCGATCTGAGAAAGCAGCAGCGTATGTGTGCTGCAATCCAGAATGCCGCCCCGGCGATGGAAGCAAAGCTGGCTGCAGCGTTAAAAGAAGAAAAAACAATCCACGCAAAAACGATGGGAGGAAAGCAATATGAATCCAGAAAGCGCGGCGGTGGAGCAGATGCTCCGTATGGAACTCATGGTGACCGAATCCGCAGTGAAACTCGCAGCGCAGGGCGCAGTCAATCTCGCGGCGCTGCTTGTGGCGGTGCTCCGCAACGAGAAGCAGATCGCGGGAAAGACGGATATTGAGAAAATAATACAATCCGGCACGCCCACCAGTTTTCCGATGGCAACAGAAAAAATGCAGGAATTCGCAAAAACTGCAAAAGAGCATGGCGTGATGTGCGCTTTTGTCCGAGACCCAAAAAATCCGGATACGGTAGACGTCATTGTACGGGAAGAGGATGCAAAGCTGGTAAACATGGTGCGGGAGAAAGTCGGTGCTACGGCCGAGGTAAGCGAAAAAAACGCGGAAACCGGTCCGTCCGAAAGCGCGTTGCCGACATCCGGCAGTGGGACGCAGCACGGACCGGAATCAACGATGACGCAGATGATGCAGGGGACGCCGGCTCAGGCCGCGTCCCAGACGAGTACAGCAGTTACAATTGACCACGCGCAGATGGAGCGGATGCTGTCCAGCCTGACCGGCATCCGCTCCGCGATGGAGCAGGGTGCAAATCCGGAAGAATGCCGGGCGGTGCTCCGCGCGGTGCAGGATGAGCTTGCCCGGGCGCTCGGCATGCCGGAGCGCAGCGGGGACAAAACAGCGGACAGGCAGGCTGCGCCGCGCCGCGATGGCAGACAGTCCGTAAAAGAGAAAATCGCAGGGATCAGGGAGCGCGCCGCCCATGAACCGCAGCACTTAAAGCAGCCCGGCAAACACATTGCGAACCCGAAAACGCTTAAGACGCCGACCAGATGATAGGAGATGAGGAAAATGAAGATTAGGATATTTTGCGCGTCCGCCGCCTTGCTGCTTGCCTGCGCATCGCCGGTGCAGGCGCTCGCGGCAGATGCCGCCCCGACTGCGCAGACGGCGGCGGTCGCCGCCGGGGAAAGCACGGCAAAAACCGCCGCCGCAGATACCAGGCCCGCCGCTGAAAAAACCACAGAGGAAAACCAAACAGAGCCGGCTTACTATCCGGTAGACGTGCAGATGAGTTCGGACGGGCTTACCTGCAAGAAGATCTACGATGTGCCTAAAACCGTATCGCCGGACCAGATCCCGCAGGAGGAATTTGACCGCGGCGGGCTGCACTATGTGCTGGAGGATATCCTGCGCATCGAAATGCCGGATATCGACTATAAGATGCACTCGGAAACTGTGACAGTATCCTCTACATCGAATAATTCTAACGACGTGCTGGCGCTGCTGCCGAAAAGCAAGTCAGTCACGACGGACGATGGTTACAGCGGTACGGCCTATCTGGATGTTTCCAGCATATCAACAAAGGTTGCAGGAACAGAAAGCGTATCGGAAGAACTGTCAGCGACGCGAGAATACCCTAATATGCCGGAAATGGATATGACGGATATTCCCAAGACCATTGAAGATAATGGCAACACACTGACATTCAGTGATATTGCATGGACTTCCGAAACCGAGGAAACAGACAATCTCGGCACAATGGAAACCACCTATACGGCAGTTGTGACCTACACAGGCACAGCAACCTCCAGCCGCACGACTGGCTATACCGTGACCGCAACTTATGCAGGCGAGGTTTCTCACCGAAACAACGATTGTATGCGATATATCGCGGTTTATAGCGGTGAACCTATTGTGATCGAACCAGAGGATAACACTGAACCACCCGATTTGACGGAAATTCTTCCTCCAGAACCGCGTATCGAACCAATTAATCAGACGGAGGACGGTACACCGATCAGCTGGGTGTTGTGTGCAGTGTTTGGTGTCTTGATGGTACTTTTTGCGATGCGCCCACCTGCGTGTCGCAGAATGGTGATGCAGATGCAAGCTATGGCATCGCAAGCGCGTGGTAAGGCACAGCAGACAATAAAGGAAACGGAGATGAAGCTGCGTGAAAAACAAAAGCAGAAACAGGAACAAGATGAAAAACTACGAGAGGAGCAATATATTTTCGGCCCTTTGGAAAAAATCAAAGCTGCGATCCGCAACAGAAGGCAGCGGAAGGCACAGGAGCGCATGGCATTGTTGGCCGCCCCACAGGATGATGATTGGCTTGATGAACAATCCGAATATGCGGATTCTTACGAAGATACAGAAACCACATCGAACAATGAATCCGCTGTCACAGACGATGCTTCGGGCGGCGATGTGCAGCACGTTAGCGATGACAATGATGAGTACCCCGGCTTGGGCGACTAACCTGTCGTACACCTACGAAGCACCATCCAGCGGCAACTTCGGCAAGCCAACTTCGACAGAGCCGGTCACGGTGATCGGTGATGATGAGGTCAATGTTAACATCAGCAAAGACAGTGCCTTTGTACTGCCGGAGTTTGGATCGGCATCGGCTGATGTGCTAGGAACTGGAGAACTGTTGACACCGGATATCTCTGGTGTGGAACCGATGTTCCCGCACAGCACACAGGCTGGTTTTGCGCCGGGTGTGACAGAAAACGGCACAGTGACAGGTGGTGGTGAGATCGTCATGCCGCCTGATGTTGAGGGCAGTACGGTCAGCAGCGATCCGATCTATGGTGATGCGGGCAATACAACAGGCGGCTATACTGGCGGCGGAGCCGATGCAGCGGTTGGCTCCGGCTACACTCCGGTAGACGGTATGGCCTATGCAGACGGCAGTATTGGTACGCTGTCCATCCCGGCGCTCGGTGTGACAAAGAAAGTGTACGACGGTGAAACAGTCGGCAATCTGCGGCTGGGCGTGGCGCACTTTGAGGGTACCAGCGCATGGGATGGCAATGTTGGTTTTTGCGGCCACAACAGAGGCAGCTACGGTTATTTCGCTGGAATCTGGAATCTATCTGCTGGTTCAAAAATTATCTATACTACCGTGTATGGCACTCGAACCTATGAAGTTTACAGCGTGCGCAAGATTACCAAGTATGAGGTTGATGTTCTCAACCCTACGAATGAAAACATCTTGACGCTTGTCACTTGCGTACCCGATCAGGCTCAGACCTACCGCTGGTGTGTGCAGGCCGTGGCCGTTTAGCTGCCAGATCAAAAGTCTCAGTTAAGGCATGAAATTTTCCCCATGAAAAGCGGCTCGCTTTGGATGAATTTTAAAAGTTATACACAAGCTGTGATTTGTTCTGAATATCTGATAAATCAAAAAGAATTGCAATATTAAAAGTAAAAAATGTTTTATTTTTGCTATTTTTCATTGACTAATCTGGTAAAATCTGCTATAATAAAAATATAGAAAAGAGAGATAAAGACCAGACCGGAATGGAGGTTTTCAGATATGAAAAAGAACATGATTGCAGCGACGCTCAGCGCGGCTATGGTAGTCGGCTCAGTACCGTTTGCTGGTGCTGCCAGTACGGTAGCAGCTGTTCCCACCCGTGACAAAGGTCAGGCAGTATATGTCGATGACACCCGCGTCTATCCTACGGGCTACAATATAGCGAACAACAATTATTTCAAACTGCGCGATATTGGTACGCTTGTAGGCTTCGGCGTGGAGTGGAACGGCGAGACGCAGACCGTTGAGATCAACACGGCGCGCACCACCCCCAGCACCGAGGGTATCTCGGACACGGCCGCAAGCGGCGCGGTGGCCAAGATCAGTGGTCAGAAAATCACGGTGGATGGCGTACAGGTCAACATGACCGCCTACCAGATCGATGGCAACAACTATGTGAAGCTGCGCGATATCGGCAAGCAGATGGACTTTGGCGTGGGCTATGACAGCGCGACGGCAAGCGTCCGCATTGACACGGATGCACCGTACACGGAAAGCACAACGTCTGCCAGCGGCAGCACCATCACGCAGTGGAATACCACCATGGCGGAATTTAATCAGGCGATGATTAAATGCAACTGGGATAAGAGCAAATACCTCACGACCGCCAAGCAGTATGCGCCGATCATCACGGGCAAAGCAAACGGCACGGTAGAGGACGTTATCGCGGCTCTCGATACCATGAAAGGTGCGCCGGTGGACGCGGTTTCGTTTGACGATAATCCGGTGAATATGTTCTGGGCAAACGAGCTGCGCAAGGCGCTGGGTGAAACCGTATCCGACAATGGAAATACAGAGAGTGATAGTAACAGTGAAACGGTAGACACCAATACGCTGGAAGAGTATGCGCAGGAAGTCATTCGCTTAACGAATGACGAGCGTGCAAAGGTCGGACTGCCTGCTTTGAAAGTAAACGATAAACTCATGCAGGCCGCAGCTATCCGCGCAGAGGAGATAACAGAAAAGTTTTCGCATACACGTCCTAACGGAGCAGATACATCTACGGTATGTGATGAAATTGGAATAGAATTAACTGCGCGAGTCATATTTGCAGAAAATATTGTTAAATCAACAATGTGGAGCAATGATATTGCTGTCAATAATATGAAAGCATGGATGGATTCAGAGGGCCACAGGAATCAAATTCTCAGAAATGATTTAGCCGAAATTGGTGTAGCGTATAGCATCAAGCCTGATGGAACTGTTTTTTGTGCTCAGTTATTCTTAGGTTATGAATGATAAACTAATATCTTATTTCTAAGACTGTCTTCCCAAAGGCAGTCTTTTTTTTTCTGGAACAATATGAAACAATGCGATTATTATCAGCGTGCGCCGCCTTCTCCTTGAAGGCGGCTTTTCTATTTCAACAACAAGGAGGCACAAGATGTTAAAGAACATGTTTAAGCGGGCAACCGCAGGCGCATTGTCTGCGCTCACGCTGCTTACCACCGCACCGCTTTCCGGCGCGGTAAACACAGGTGTCCTGCAACGTGCAGCACAGGACAATGAGGCATCCAGCATTGTCATCAATGTAGGAGAAGTATATAACATCGCGGATAGAGGCGTACAAAAAGCATGGTTCCAGCAAAACGGCGCGCCGCGTAACGTCTGGCCAATGTACACAACAGCGTCAGACGGCACGGAAATTCGCGCCTACTGCGCAGACCACAGCAAGGGTAATCCGGGTACATCCGGCATGTCATACACGGTAACAAGCCGTGTGGATGATATGCACGTATACGGTGTGGCTGTGTGCAGTGACGCACGCATGACACTCAATCAGTTTATTTCCTTTGCCGGTGCGCCTATCACAGCGGAAAACTTCACGGCAGATATGCACTTCAGTGCATCGCAGGCTGCAATCTGGTGTGCGCTGGGCGATGCGCAGATCGCGGCAAACAACAATTATGGCGTGAGCTATGCCAGCTCCACGTCTCTCGGCTATCGCGCTGCCGGCAAGACGTTAAGCGCCAGCTCCGCTTCGGAGGCGCTTACTTTATTCGCCGCTATTAAAATGCTCGAATACGGCAATGAGTTTTATGGCGTATGGGGGCCGGGCGGCAAAAACCATGCTCCGTGGATTGGCACTACCATCAATTACACGCCCGGCAATACAGATTATACTGCTTCGGCACAGAAAACCGGTACTATTGATGTAGGCAGCAGCATTGTATCGGGCGGTACATTCGCGGAGAAGCAGATAGATGGACAGGCATACATGGTGCTGCCCATGGCAGCTGCCTCTGCTACGTTTGTCCGTGACAATCAGATTTTTGTCCGTGCGGATAATATGCCGTCCGGCGCGTTCCTCATGGACAGCGAGGGCAACAAAAGCTATGATGATGGCGGCTCGCAGCGGCTTACACTGGCCCATGTGGATAAGAACAATGATCTGTACAAGAACGGCAACGATATGGCCTATGGCGAAACCTTTTTGTTCTGTATTCCGAAGGCTACAGCGGAGCAGATGGATGAAGCCAGCACGCCCTTGGAGACCCAACTCTTTGTCAGCATGAATGCAGATCGTTATAATGTGTATTCAGCCAGCACAACCAGTTCGGGCGTACAGCCGGTTATCATGGTGGAGCCTGCGGTACAGAAATTATCTGCAAATATGGCGTTTAGCTCTATTCCTTTACCAACCGGGGAAAAAGTATCACTTAAGATTCTGAAAACAGACGAAAATGGCGCACCTCTGGCAGGCTGCACATTTCAGATCACTTACGCGGGCATTGAAAAACCACGCGAAGCAACAACAGATGGCAATGGTGAAGCGGTATTCGCAGAACTACCTCTTAACACTGATGTCACCATCAAGGAAACCGCAGCACCGGAGGGCTACACCCTGCTGCCGGACAAGATTGTGAACACTGGCTCCACTGGCGGCAAAACCATAGAAGTAACGATGGCCAACAGCGATGACCATGTTTTTAAGGTGCATAAGGTCAGCTCGGCAGATAACCGCAACCTGATGGGTGCAAAATTCGAGGTCAAAGGCATTGACAACGATTTTGTCAACACTTACACCACGGACGCGCTGGGCGAGTTCACGATCCAAGGCCGTGACCTGCCCACCGGCTCTTTTGAAGTGTATGAAATCGCAGCGCCGGAAGGCTACGCCACGGATGGTGCCGACATTCAGACCTTCAGCTGGGATAATACCCGTGACGTGACGCTTACTTTCAAGAATGCACCGCTGCCCGGTATCCAGATCTACAAGTACGACAAGGACAGCAAGGAGCCGCTGGCGGGCGCTACCTTTGAGATCCGCCGCGACGGTCAGGTGTTGCAGACGGTCAAGACCGACGTCAACGGCTATGCCAAGGTCTACAATCTTCCCAAGGGCTTCTACCAGGTGGTTGAGGTAGAACCGTCGCAGGGCTACTTAAAGGACGAAGTAGAGCATGAGGTTTACATTGATCCGTCCGCAGACCCCACGCAGATCATCCGCGAAGTCAACGTCCCGAACACGAAGAAACTGTCCATCCGCATCATCAAGCAGGACAAGGATACCAAAGTCCCCCTGCAGGGCTGGAAGTTCGATGTGTACTACAATGATGCCAAACTCACTTCTGTTACCACAGACGAGAACGGCGAAGCTATGGTCGAAAACCTGCAGCCCGGTACATACCGCGTTGTTGAGGTAGACGGTGATAAAAAACACTACAATCTGGATGCCCCGGAGCAGACTGTAGAGTTGATTAAGGATCAGGCTGAAATCCCGACCCTGATTTTCCAGAACACCATTAAGAAACACTTTGGTATTTACAAGATCGACGAGGAAACGCACAAGCCGATTCAAGGCGTCACCTTTGAGATCTGGAAAGATGGTAAGCTGCTGGGCAACTACACCACGGATGAAAATGGCCGTATCTGGCTTCCGTATGCAGAGCCGGGTACTTATCAGGCCAAGGAGGTTGTAACAGACCCGCGTTATGTTCTCAACGAAAAGACGTTTACGATTGAGAATAACAGTGAATATCCAACGTTCTTCACAATTCCCAATACCCGTAAAAAGGATATTAGTCAACCGTACGATGGGACGCACACTTTTGTCCAGTAATGTTTCTGGCGTCAATTATACGGATGTGCCGGAGTATCATTGGGCATACAATGAAATCCTGATCGCATCCAGCTATCAGTGGTGAGTTTTTATGAGGCCAGACAAAAGTAATATGCCAAGCGCCGCCCTTTGGGCGGCGCTTGCTATCCTTGTGATATGGTTCGGTCTGCTATGCGGAGGTGCAGCTGCGCCGGGCAGGACAGTTTCGGAATGGTTTGACGCCTTATCCCTGTCCATGGAAGATCCCCTGCACATTACGATAACGGAATACAGCGTCAAGGCAGTGCTGATTATCCTGCTGGTTTATCTGCTTTGTGTGTTCCTGTTCATTGACGGCCAGGGCAAGCGCCGCCCGGGCGAAGAACACGGCTCGGCAAAATGGGGCAAAGCAAAGCCGGTTTGCGCGAAGTACCGGTATCAAACCAAGTTTATGGAGAGGTTGAAAGCGCGGATATCGAAGGCTGCCGCTTTCTTCCGTTCCCTTCCTGTTCGTCTGCATATAAAACGGCTTACGCCGGAGGGACAGGCAAGGACACAGGCGGAACAGGCACTGCATCTGCCGTGCGATATGAATTTCCCCTTAACCCAGAATGTCTGCATCGGGCTGGACGTGTACCGGCATAAGCGCAACCTGAACATCTGCGCAGTGGGCGGCGCGGGCGCAGGCAAGTCGCGTTCGCTCGCAAAACCCGGGCTGATGCAGGCAAACTGCTCATTCCTTACGTGCGACCCGGCTGGCGAATTGCTGCGGGACTGTGCGCCGCTGCTCTTGAAGCGCGGATATGATATTAAGGTGTTCAACCTTTCGGACCGGCGGCGCTCGGATTGTTATAACCCGTTTGATTATATCCATTCCGATGCGGACGTGATCCGGCTCGTGACGCTGCTGGTGCGGAACACAACGCCAAAAGGCGCAAACAGCAGCGACCCGTTCTGGGAGAAGGCGGAAACCGCGCTGATCACCGCGCTGATCCTGTACCTGTATCATGAGGGCGCGGAGGAAGATAAAAACTTCGGTACGGTCATGTACCTGCTCAACAATGCGGAAGCTGTGGAAAACGGGCCGAAAAGCCCTACAGACCAGCTGTTCCTGCAGCTGGAAGCGGAAAAAGGTGACAGCCATATTGCTGTGCAGTACTATAAATCGTTCCTCAGCAGTCCGGAAAAGACACGCGATACGATCCGGCAGATGGCAACCTCACGGCTTGCATATTTCCTGCTGGACGAGATGCAGGATATCACAGGCACGGACGAAATGGATTTCGCATCCCTTGGCGAGCGCAAACGCGCAATTTTTGTTATCACGCCGGTCAATGACAAGTCGTTTAACTATCTGGTGAGCATGATGTATATGCAGGCGTTTCAGGAACTGTACGACTGTGCGGAAAAGAAGCATGGCGGCACGCTGCCTGTCCATGTCCGCTTTCTGATGGACGAGTTTGCAAACGTGCCGCTGCCGGAGGATTTTGAGCAGACGCTGGCCACATGCCGTAAATACAATATCTCCTGCACGATCATCCTGCAAAATATCGCACAGCTTAAGGGCATGTTCGAAAAGACGTGGGAGAACATCACGGGCAACTGTGATACATTCCTCTACTTAGGCGGCAATGAGCAGTCCACGCACAAGTATGTGTCTGAGCTGTTGGGCAAGGCCACTATTGACACAAGGACAAGCGGACAGACCAGGGGCAGCCATGGTTCTTACACGCGAAATTTTCAACAGACGGGCCGCGAACTGATGACGCCGGATGAGGTGCGGGAACTGGACAACAAATATGCACTGCTGTTTATCCGTGGCGAACATCCCGTGTGCGACCTGAAATACGACCTGCTGCGCCATCCTGCACTGGCGCTGACTGCAGACGGCAAAGCGGCGCCGTATACGCCGCCGCTGCGTTTCCCGATCCGTCCATCCACGCGGACAGATGAATGGAAAGCAATGAAGGAAATGATAGACGGCATCGAATTTGAATATTTTTCTATCTGAAACAAAGGAGAAAACTGTTATGAAAAACCGTATGAAGAAACTGACCATGCTCCTCGCAAACAAAAAGGCATATGAGCGTACGCGCAGCCTGTACCGAAAAGGGGTTTTGGCTGCGTCTGTTGCCTGTTTCGCCGTAGTCCCCGCGTTCGCCGCCGACCCGCTGAGCGCAATCACGCAGCTTTCGGATTTCATCTTTGCCCTCATCAAGGCGGTTGGCTTGATGGTATCCGGCTGGGGCGTGCTGCAGGTCGGTATGTCTATCCAGTCGCACGACCCGTCCCAGCGCACCCAAGGTATCCTGTGTTTGGTAGGCGGCCTGCTGATCATGTTCGCAAAGGACATCCTGGACCTTATCACCGGCGGCTGACAGCAGGAATGGAGTTGAAGAAAAACTATGTGGGCGTTAGATGTACTGGAGGGCGCGCTGGGAACATGGAACAGCTACATGGCACAAATCTGGGATATTGTCACGCAGTCGCCCAAAGAATTTATGGGCGGCGCGATATGGCCTGCTATCGAGCAGATTTTTTCTGTGCTGCAGGGCATCGGATATGGCCTGCTCATCCTGTTCTTTGCTATGTCCTTCTTTAAGCAGTCCACCTCGTTCCGGGAGCTTCGGCATCCGGAACAGGTGTTCCGCCTGTTCCTGCGCTTTGTCCTCGCGCAGGCGGCGATCACCTATGGGCTGGAAATTATCAATTTTATTTTTGAGGTCACCGGCGGGATCACTTCTTCCATAGCAGCGAGCCTTGGCAGCCTGCATGAAGTAGCTGCCACACTGCCGGATGAAATACGGACGGCGGCGGAAGACGCCAACATCATCCAGAGTGTGATTTCAGGGGTCGTAGGGCTGGTTTTTACCGGCATTGTTATCTGCCTGTCCATGATGATACTGACAAAAGTATATGGGCGGTTTTTCCGCGTTTACCTGTATGTCGCGCTTGCGCCGCTGCCGCTTTCCGCGTTTGGCGGCGAACTGACCAGCCGGCACGGGCGCACCTTTATCCAGAGCTTTATCGGCGTATGTCTGGAAGCGGCGATTATTGTGCTGGCGTGTATCGTGTATTCCGCTTTTATATCAAGCAACGAACTGCCATCGGTCGATTTTGGTGAGGGCAGTATCGGTATGATGGTGGGTTACATGGCCGGCGTGATATTCCAGATGTTGATTTTGCTGAGTATTGTCAGCACGGCGGACCGTGTTGTGAAAGATATGCTGTCGCTGTAAAGGAGGTTGAAACGGCATGGAATGCCCGGTTAATAAAGAAATACGGAACTATCGCGAGGGCGTGTTCATGGGGCTGAGCATGCGGCAGACCGCATGGGGCGCTGCGGCGCTGACGGTTGCCGCAGCCGCTAATTTCGGCTTGCGGCTGGTGGTGGGCAAGGAAACGGCAAGCGTGCTGTGCATACTGCTCGCCGCACTGCCGGCGGCGGTAGGGTTCCTGTCCTATCATGGCCTGAGCTTTGAGCAGCTTGCATGCGCGTGGCTGCGCACCACAATCCGGCATAACGGCTGGTATGTATACAGGGCGGTCTGCTTGTATGAAACGCTGCACCGCGCGGCGATAGAGGAACGGAGGCGCGATAAGAAGAAAAAGAAAGTGTCTGTAAACCCCCGAAAGGAGAAGAGGAACAATGTTCAGAAAAAAGCAGGATAAAGCCAAGGTGCAAATGCCAGCGCGCCCGGTACGCCTGCCGAAGAGCGTGCAGCAGCTCGTACCGGTGCAGCGCGTTTATCCGGACGCAGTCTGGCAGGTAGGCGCAACCGAATACAGCAAGACATGGTCTTTTACGGATATCAACTATGCGGTGGCAAGTCCGGAGGATCAAACCTCTATTTTGGATTCCTGGGGGCGCGTTCTCAACGGCCTTGCAGCGGACAGCCGGCTGAAGATCACACTGGCAAACAGGCTGTTTAACAAGGACAGCCTGAGCGGCTCGATTTTCTACAAAAAGAAGGACGATGGGCTGGACAAGTACCGGGGTGAGATGAACCGTGTATTGATGGATAAGGCAAAGGGCAGCAACGGCATTGTGCAGGAGAAATTCCTGACGCTGACCGCAAACCGCAAAAACGAGAACGAGGCGCGGATGTTTTTCAGCCGCGCCGGGAAAAGCCTGTCGTTTGGGATGCAGCGTCTTTCCTCTACGGTAAAGCCGCTGAACAACACAGAACGGTTCCGCGTGCTGCATGACTTTTTCCGTCCGGACCACCGTATGAAAAACGCCGACGTCGCTGCTATGATGCGCAGCGGCAAGCATTTTGCAGATGTGATCTGTCCGCTGGCAATGCGCTACCACGCAGACTATATCGAACTGGACCACGGCTTCGCCCGTGTGCTGTTCATTGAAGAGTATGCGTCCATGCTGTCCGATAAACTGGTGCATGACCTGATGGAGCTGCCGCGCCAGATGATGCTATCCATTGACATCACGCCGGTACACCCGCAGGAAGCTGTAAAGATGCTCAACCGGCTGGATATGCGCGTGGAATCCGATATCACGCGCTGGCAGCAGCGCCAGAACAACAACAATAACTTTTCTGCCGAAATCCCCTATGAGTACAAGCAGATGCGTGAAGTGGTAGAGAATTACAAGGATGAAACCACGCAGAACGACCAGCGGATTATGATGACTACCACGACGGTCGTGCATATGGCGGATACGCTGGAACAGCTGAACGCGGATACCGAGACGCTGAAAACAACGGCAAGCGGATATGGCTGCGAGCTGGCGGCGCTGAAATGGCAGCAGGATATCGGCTTGGACACGGTGCTGCCGTATGGGCTGCGCCGCGTGGTACAGCAGCGTACGCTGCTTACCAAATCCGCGAGCATTTTGACGCCGTTTTCCGAGCAGGAGATCCAGCAGAGCGGCGGTATCTGCTATGGCAATAACGCGGTATCCGGCAATATGATTTTGGCAAACCGCGCGCTGCTCAAAAACGGCAACTGCATCCGTCTGGGCGTGCCGGGCGCAGGCAAGTCCATGAGCGCAAAGTGGGAGATTGGCCAAGTCCTCCTGTCCACGAATGATGATGTGCTCATCCTTGACCCCGAAAATGAGTTTACGCCCATGGTGGGCGCGTTCGGCGGCACGATGATCGACGTATCCGGCTCATCCTCCGTGCGGATCAATGCAATGGACATGGAAAAAGGGTATGTAGACGAAGGCAAAGACCCGTTACCAGACAAGTCCGAATTTGTCCTGTCCCTGTTTGAACAGATCATGGGCAGCGATCTCAAGGCGCAGCATCGTTCTATCATAGACCGTTGCATCCAAAATGTTTATAAGCCGTACATTGGGAGTGGGTATCAAGGCGATCCGCCGACGCTCACAGACCTGCAGAATGAGCTACTTCGACAGGATGAAGATGAAGCAAAGGAATTGGCACTCTCTGCTGAACTATTCATAACTGGATCGCTGGGTATCTTCTCACAAAAAACCAATGTGGAACAAAATAACCGGCTGACCTCGTATAACATTCTGGATCTGGGCGAACAGCTTTTGCCGCTTGGTATGCTCGTTATTTTGGAATCTATTTATAACCGTGTTATTCAGAATTGGCGGGCTGGACGGCGTACATGGGTATTTGTGGATGAGTTCTCGATCTTTTTCCGCTATCCGTTTGCGACAAACTTCTTTTTACGCATGTGGAAACAGGTTCGCAAAAGAAGCGGCTATATGACCGGTATCACGCAGAATGTGGGCGAGATGCTGCAAAGCAAGGATGCGCGCTGGATGCTGGCTAACAGCGAATTTTTGATTATGCTGTCGCAGTCTGCGTCCGATCGCGCTGATCTTGCAGAGCTGCTGCATATTTCCGATGCGCAGCTGTCCTATGTGGAAAATGCTGACCCCGGCTGCGGTTTGATGAAATTTGGCGGCGCATTTATCCCATTCGTAAACGACTTCCCGAAGAATACCAAGTTGTACAAGCTCATGACCACAAAGCCCGGAGAATGGCAGTGATAAGCGTATGGCAATATACAAATATAAAACACCGCAGATAAGCGTAACCCCCTCCAGAGCAGGTAATGCAGCTGGAGGGGGTGAAAAACGCTATAATGGCAGCAAGACGCGGTCTGGTGCAGAATTGCAGGCACGCACGATTCGGAAGAAGCCTTCATCCAGTACGCCGCAAGGTGCAAAAAAGGCCAAAGCAGTTCGCAAAAAGCGTATCATGAAACACTACATGATCCGTAAACTCATTCGCCGCAGACAAAATCTGAAGGAGCGGAAAAAGAGCCAGGAACAAAGCGGCCAGCGTGCGGATGCAGCTGCTGTTAGCCAGGCAGAAACAGCCTTAGAGCGTGGCGCGCAGGAAGTGGCAATACATACTGTGCGCGGTGCGTGGCGAACCGGCAGAGCTGCACACGCTCTATATGGTACAACATGTCAAAAGGTGACAGATACCTTGGATACTCGTGCAGCAAAGAAGTCTGTGCGGCGCACAGTTCGGCGGTACATTGATGCAAACGGTAAAGTGCGGCTCCGCTATTCCTATCAGAGTACGCGGCAAAATGCGAATATACGAAGCGCAACGCACGTCAAAAGGCATCAGCGGTATCGTATGGCTGGGCAAAAACAGCTTAAAAACAAACGAATACTGGAGCGGAGCAGAATGGGCCGTGCTGCAACTCGGCTTGCCAATTCACCCAAAGCCACTACAAGAATGTATGGTGCCGGACGGAAGGCGACCGCTCAGACACTATATAATCCCACGCGTGGCACTTATGGAAAAGGCAGCCTATATGGAGCAGGACGTAGGACAGCATCTACGGCAATCAATCGTGCGGCAACGCGGATTCGCACAGCGGGCGTATCGCAAAACACAGCGGTCACAGCCGGTTTCGCACAAAAGCGGAAAGGCATGCTGAAAAATATTCAGTACCGTTTCCGCGCCCGTTCTGCCGGGGTTAAAAAGTTGAAGCGGAAGCAGATGCAAAAGCTGGCAAAGGGAGCGCAAGGTGCAGTATCCAGCGCGGCAAAAAAGGGACTTTTTAAGGCGCCTGGGGCTGCACTTAGTAAGATTGCCGCCGCGGCAAAGGGCAAAATCGTGCTCATTGGTGCGGCCGTTGTTTTGGTGATGTGTATGATCGTCGCGCCGATCAGTATATTTGCCTCTGCGGTTGGAATCTTGTTTGCTGATGAAAATGCTGAAAGTATGACCAACACAGATGTTAAAAGGGTGAAGGAATGCTATATGGCGGCACAAATGGCGTGGCAGGAGGAAGTGCTGCGCGGGGAATCCTATGACCGTGTGGTTTATGAAGGAGATTATGCAGATGATGCAGAAGTTTTGGCAGTGTTTTCTGTTAAACTAACAGAAAAAGATGGATTAGATGCGATGACGATGGAACCGAAGCAGCGTGAAATCTTAAATCAGGTTTATAAGACCATGAATCCGTATACGAAATGGTATACGAAAACAAAGGATGGAGATCGGATTCTGCATGTAGGGATTTCACGATTGACAGCAGACAAAGCCGCCGACCGATACCATTTCAGCACGGCAAACAAAAAAACATTGCACGAACTGCTGGACGATTACCGGCCCGATCTGTTGGCGCTGATTGCAGGCATTGGCGGCGGTGCGGGTGGTTATCCGGGCGAGCCGATCATAGGCGATGCGTATAAGGCGTTGATGGATGAAGCACAGAAATATATCGGCTACCCGTATGTTTACGGTGGCAGCTCGCCGGCAACTTCATTTGACTGCTCCGGTTATATCTGTTGGGTTTACACGCAGTCTGGAATTTATAATCTGCCGCGCACAACGGCGCAGGGCATCTATGGCTACTGTACACCTGTGTCTCCAAGTGAAGCACAGCCGGGCGATCTGGTGTTCTTCCAAGGCACATACGATTTCTACGAGAAAATCACACACATCGGCATTTATGTTGGCAACGGAAAAATGCTGCACTGCGGAAATCCGATTGGATACGCGGATATTACAAGCTCATATTGGCAATCTCACTTTTATGGGTTTGGAAGATTAGGATGATAGCTAATGTCGCACTGTCATGCTGTAATGCGGTCAGAAGATTTTCCTTTTTGGCGATTTCATGTGGCAGATTGACGTTGATATCATCTTGCAGCCGATAATGTTCATTCTTATATGCGCTGCGCAAGACAGACAGTTTGTTCACATCCACTTCCAACTCCATGCGTTCTTTGATTTTGGGATCGCCTGCGGCAAGAGCCTTGATTTCAGCATAGGATAGCGCCGCTTCATCGACATCCTCACAGGTGCGCGCAGGATTTTTAGAGGTCATTACCTGGGCGATGAATTTCTGCTTGTTTTCAACAGTTTGCCAGTTGTAGCTGTCAAACGTACCCTCCGTAGCATAGCGGTAAATATCCACCTTGGAATTGGTGTTTCCTTGACGCAGGATACGCCCTTCCCGTTGTTCCACATCGCGCGGACGCCACGGACAATCCACCTCATGTTCTGCGATCAGCCTTCTTTGCACGTTGAATCCTGCGCCCATTTTGGCGGTTGAGCCGAGCAGGATACGGATTGTGCCGGCATTCATTTTATTCCGCACCGCTGCTTTTTTCGTGGCAGTGTTTGCATTATGGATATACGCGATTTCATCTGCCGGCACACCGCGCGCAATCAGCTTATCCCGAATGTCATCGTATGCGCAGAAGCTGTTTTTACGTTGTCCGCTTGGGGTGGCGAGATCGCAGAAGATCAGCTGCGTGCTTTTTTCCGCCTTGGTTTTTTCCCAAATATCATAAACATTTTGCACAACCTTGTTCAGTTTACTTTCCGGCACATCCGCCAGCGCAGGATTGGCAAGCCGCTGGTCAAGCGCCAGTTTTCGTCCGTCGTTGGTGATTGCCAGCATGTTGTCTGTGTACGGATCAACCGCACCGGCACGCACTGCATCCGCACGTTTGCCAAGATGCTGCACCATGTCTTTCTGTTCCTGTGTCGGCTGCGCGATCTCATTGTGATACTCTACGTCGGGCCGTTCCAAATTAAGCATATCTGCCGTCTGGATATCTGCTGCTTGTTTCCATAGGTTCATGAGTTCTGGTAAATTGACAAATTTTGCGAAACGGGTTTTCGCACGGTAGCCGGTTCCCTCTGGAGATAACTCCATAGAGGTTACCGTCTCACCGAAACTCGAAGCCCAGCTGTCAAAATCGGTCATGCCGGTCTGCTCCAGCACATCATACTGGAGATAGCGCATCATCGTATACAGTTCGGCCATGCTGTTAGAAATTGGTGTGCCGGTAGCAAAAACGACGCCATTATAACCGCTGCGGTCATTCAGGTATTCACACTTTGCTGCCATATCCTCGCTCTTTTGTGCGGCAGTAGACTGGATGCCTGCTACGTTACGCATTTTTGTAAACAGGCCAAGGTTCTTAAATTCGTCTGCTTCATCCACAAAAATCCGGTCTACGCCCAGCTGCTCAAAGGTTACGACATCATCCTTTTCCTTAGCATCCATGAGTTTTTTCAAACGGGCCTCCAATTTCTTTTTGGAGCTTTCAAGCTGTTTAATGGTAAAATTCATGGACTTATCATTTTTGGCAGCAGTCAGGCTCAGTTCCAGATTATCGAGCTGCTTTTCAATATGGGCGCGTTCATTTTCCGGCGATAACGGTACTTTTTCAAACTGGGAATGACCGATGATGACCGCATCATAATCGCCGGTGGCAATGCGCGCGCAAAACGCTTTCCGGTTTTGCTTGGAAAAATCGTTTTCAGTAGCAACAAGAATGTGCGCGCCGGGATAAAGCTGCTGAAACTCTGCGCCCCATTGTTCTGTCAGGCTGTTCGGGACAACAAACATGGGCTTGTGGGCAAGGCCGAGCCTGCGCAGTTCCATTGCACCTGCTGCCATTGTCCACGTTTTTCCCGCACCCACGCAATGTGCGAGCAGTGTATTACCGCCATACAAAATGCGGGCCACAGCATCACGCTGGTGCTTGCGCATATTAATATTGGGGTTCATGCCCGGAAAGGAGAGGTAGTCTCCATTGAACGTGCGCGGCCGCGTATGGTTAAAGTGCTCGTTGTAATAATCCACCAACCGTGCGCGCCGTTCCGGGTCAGCGTATATCCAATCCTTAAATGCTTGCCGCAGCGCATCCTGCTTATTGCGTGCCTTGATTGTCTCTTGATGGTTGGGAATCCGCTTTTCCTGGCCGTTTACAATCTCAACATCAAAAATCTGTACATCACGCAAATTAAGGGATAGCTCAAGCAGCTCATAGCCATTGACACGGTTTGTTCCGTATTTCGTATACGCAGGGGAATTGCGGTCTTTATCATAGCTTTTGTTTGCAACATACCATCGCTTGACGGCATCGGAATAAGAAACTGTGATTTTGTCTGAAGCATGAAAAGGTGGGTATAATACTTCCCGGACAAATTGCGTAATATCTTCCGGCGGTATCCACGTAGTGCCAAGCCGGACACTGATATCCGCAGCGGTGAGCGGTTCGGGCTGTACGCTCTCCAGCATTTTTACATTAACAGAGAAAGTTGGGTCTTTTTCGGCGTATTCTTTTGCAATGCGCAGCTTTTCGCGGACATTGCCGGACAGGTATTCATCGGCAGGCTGCCAGTGTCCGCTTGGCGGGTCACGGAATATCTGGCCATGCAGGGCCGATATGATTTTATCCTGTGCCATACCATCCAGCAGGCCGGACATATAATCAAAGTCAATCTTACCGTATTCTGCAAGCGATAGTCCTAACGCATCCTGCGGTGTATCTGCATGACTGATCGCAATATGGGGACGGATCGTGCGCTGGGTAAAAATTGCGCTTTTACCCTTGACGTTCTGCTCATCGTCCAAATCCTCAAGGGCAAGTAACAGAGGATAGCCCGCATCTTTTGAAAACGCAAGGCGGTTTGCATAGCTGCGGATATAGCCGAATTTTTTGACAAAGGTATCATACAGCCGATTTAAGTCACTTTGCAGCGCATGCAGGCGGGCATCGTCGCATCCCTCGGTTTGTTCTTTAATCAATGTGCGAATAGATTGACGTATATCGATCATAGCACGGGCGCGCTGTTCAGCAGTATTGTTGAGCATTGCTGGTCGGTCTACGCCCGGCTCATGATACAAAAGCATGCCGTTTTTCACAAAGAACGAATAATCATTTACTTCCTCTGTGCTGCTGTCACTGACATCCAAATGTAATGTGTTCGACCGGAACACATTCTCAGCATCCTGTGTCGGCAGTTTGACCGGAAGATCAAGATGTTGAACTGCTTCAGAAAGTAATTGCGTTAATTCTTCTCCTTTTCGGGGGACACAGGCTGTATCATACCCGTACTGGGTGCTTTCCATCTTCATTTCGCCCAGAATCATTTCCGGGTGGGAGATGAAATAGCTGTTCATCAAAAGTCCATCTTGATTTTGCCCCAGCTGTACCCATTCCGGGTCATGCTCCGGCGGTGTTTCCCGTTTTTGCAGAAATATGATATCTGTTGTCACTTCTGCGCCCGCATTGGCTTTGAACGCATTGTTGGGCAAACGGATGGCACCCAGCAAATCCGCTTTCTGTGCAAGCAGGCGGCGCACATGTGTGTCTTTCTTATCCATTGTGCCTTTGGATGTGATAAACGCAATAACGCCATTCGGTTTTACCTTATCCAGCGTCTTAACAAAAAAATAATCATGGATCAATAGATTATCCTTGTCATATCGGCTGTCTGCCAGCTTATAATCACCAAATGGGACATTGCCAATGGCGAGATCAAAAGAGTTATCGGCAAACTGCGTACGCTCAAAACCATCCACTGTTATGTTTGCATTTGGATACAACTGTTGGGCAATGCGGCCTGATATACTATCGAGTTCCACGCCATACAGTTTACTGCCGGACATGCTTTCCGGCACCATCCCGAAGAAATTGCCCACGCCGCAGGACGGCTCCAGGATATTCCCGGTCTCAAACCCCATACGGCCCACAGCCTCATAAATCGCCTTAATGACCGTAGGGCTGGTGTAATGGGCATTGAGCGTGGAGCTGCGTGCAGCAGCGTATTCCTCCGGAGTCAGCAACTCCTGCAGCTCGGAATATTCCGCAGCCCACGCAGGTTTGTTCTGGTCAAAGGCATCTGATAGCCCGCCCCAGCCTACATACTGCGAAAGAAGCTGCTGCTCCTCTGGGGTAGCGTAGCGCTCATCCTGTTCAATCTGTTTCAGCGTGGCGATTGCCTTGATATTACGCCAGAATTTTTCCTTTGGCCCGCCTACACCTAAGTTGTCATCCATAATGCGGAAATTGCTGGGGGCTGTTTCACGTGACGGATACGGTGTGTTTTCCGTATCTGTAGCGTCGTGGGCGGGATCGTCAGCATGCTGTTCACGCAAGGCGGCTTGCCGTAATATCGGTAATATATTGCGGTAGTTTGGGTACTGGTTAAGAAAATCCAGTAATCCTCCGTCGCCATCCCCGATATCCTGACGTTCGGTGAATGTCCTTCCATCCGGCATAACAATGGTGAATTGGGTTTTATCATATCCTAAAAAGCGGGTCAATTCAGGATCATCCGCCGCGTTCCATGCTTCCCATGTTCCATACTTCTTCAGAGCGGCATTCTTGCCGGCGACTCGCTCATCGTCGGCCTGCTTCATCAAGGTGTCAAACTCATAGATGGAATACTGCTTCCCATCTTCAAATATGGGGCTTTCACTCCAATTGCAGATTACATATGGAACTTCGGCTGGCTTAGGGGGATTTACCTGTGCCTGCGCAGTCTGATCCGGGAAGTCTCCTACGATCCGGAGATACTTTTGCTCCTGATGGTCGTAAACAGCAGCGCCGTCATACCGGAAACCATCGCTTTCCAATGTCCCATCCACATAGCCCTGCGCCGCTTTTTCTGCATCGGTCAGCGCTTGATATTCCTGCTTTTCGTCAAAACCATTCTCGACCGGATCATAGACCACCACCTGATACCGGGGGGACATACGATCTTCGGTTACTTCCGTGTCCCGGAACACTCTGGTTCCGTTTGCACCGAACTCCGCTTCGGCAAGTGCCTTTTCTTCTTGAATTTTCTGATATTGGGCCTGTTCCTGTTCGCTAAGATAGCGTCCATCATGGATAAGATCAGTAATGATGGCAGCTGCTTTGTCCCAAGTCAATTTCACATCGGGACAGTCTCGCTTTTTATATCGCACGCCTTTTCCATCATGCCATTCATCGCTGCCTATTGCGCCAGATAAGGCGTGTGAGTGACCACCAATACCATATTCCGCTTTGAGAAAATTGACCTTTTCTTTAGAGGTATGGGGTTGCTGAAAATAATCGAAAATCCGGCCTTTGCCACCAGAAAAACCGCTGCCGCCAGCCATCGCATCATTGATTTCATCTATGGTAATAAATTGCTTAATCGCAGGAATTTCCGTTAATTCGGAGGAAAAGGCTTGGCGCGGCAGATCGAGGTCTCGGAGGTTGGATAGCATTTCATCCAAGCGATGATAAGGAAACCACAGCAAATCCCGGTTTTCCTGATGGGCTGTCAAAAACTGTTGATACTCGGTCAAAAGTGTAGCACGGAACTCTGTTTTTTTCAGCTGCCCAGTGAGCCATGCGGATTCTTCTGGGAAACCACGCCCCAGATTTTCGGCAAGGCTGGACAGATATCCAGCTTTTCTGGCTTCATCACTAAAATCGTGGTACAGGTTCCAGAACTTTTCTGCAAGGCGGCTGCGTTCATAGCCCTCAGCCTCGGCCAGTTCTACATTGGTCGCAAAGTGTCCGTCCTGCAAAAGCTGTCCAATGCGCTCAGCTGCGTTTTGCCATGATACGACTGACGCGGAACGGTCAAACCGCACGGTTTGGCCGCGCGAAAGATGGATACCGTCATTGTCATACCAAGCGACAAATTTTCCGTTTTCAGCGTCAAAACCATTTCCACCGTGATAGAGGGTTTGGAGATAAGCTGCGATCTCGATGGTGGATTTTTGCTCTTCAAAAGCGGCAACAATACATTCACGCTGACGATCTGTATTGCCACCCACCCGTAGCACATGGTCGATCTCTGCCTGCGAGAAGTCGTACCGCCCAGGCAGGGGAAATTGCGATGTGTTCTGATGGAACACATTCTGCGCGGTGGAGGCAGCAGCTTGTGCGGCTTCCGCTTGCGTGTTCCGATGGAACACATTATGCCCGGCCTGTTTGGTAAACTCATCCGAGAGCAGGGACAACTGTTCGGGAACAGGTTCTGCGTTAAAAGGAAAAGCAGCAGACGCTTTCTGCGCTGCTGCTGGCTCCATATGCGGCTCTGTTAGCTGTACACCCAATCCTCGCGCACGATCTCCGCTGCGCAATGACGGTAATTGTTCATCAGGCCGATCCATTTCTGCAGATCGGTGGCTTTCAGCTCGTCGTCCGTCCCGTCCTGCTTCGCCATGGACAACATGATCCGATCCAGTTCCTCTTGTGCGTGCATCTCCACGTCGTTGAGATACTCGTTCAGCGTCCCAGCTACTACCATTTCCTGATAAAACTCCGGCTCGTTGCGCTTCATGTACTGGAGGCGTTCCGCCCCGAACCACGGATAATTCGCTGGGGTTGGGTCGTGATACTGCTTGCCGTCCGTCCCGATATGATAATCCATAAGTCGTAAATGTGGACAAAAGAGCCTGTCCCGTTAAGCTGGAAAAAACGGTGCTTCAGGTAACCGGCAGTTTGCAGCTCGCGCCACGCCTTTTCCAGTGCATATCGGCTTTCACAGTATTTTGCCAGCGTACCTTTGGTCAGGCTCCAGCGCGGCATACCGATGAAAGATGATATCACCAGATAAAGCCCTTTTGCCGTCAGTGACAAGGCCCTGTCACGCAGTACAGGGTTATACGCCATAGTGAAACCTGACATTTGAATCACCTCCTTTTCAGCTTGTTTTATCAGAAGTTAGATAGCGGTTGACACAATTACGGACGCTATCCTCCGTATTGCGTCCACCAATGCGTGCTGCAATCTGACGCCATTGCAGGCCGTCCACATAGCGATACAAAATGATTTGGCGCAACAGAGGATCCCCTATATTGTTGACAAACGCATTGAGTTTGGCATATTCCAAAATGCTTTCCAATACACGCTCCATAATAATCTTTTTCAGCTCATCTATCATTGACAGATATAATCCGGTATTATCGCGGAGCATCCCAATGTGCGGCAGTCCAGATAACGACGAAGTTCGCCCTGATACGATAGAGCGCAATTCGCATAGCCGCTCTAAATCGCGTTTTAGTTCAATATTTAAAACGGATAGCCGCTCCAGTTCGTCTTTTGGTAGATTATCTGTCGCTCTCTCTTAGTGATTTTTGTCATACTACGCACCTCCATTCTGTAAGAGATTTTCCTTATTCCTGCAAAATTTCTGCTTCTCTCGAGCAAAAAAAACAGGTAACAAGATTAAGTCCTCTTGTTACCTTTAATATTACAACTTTCGTCGGAAAATAAAAATCGAAAAAAGTGTTGACAGATGGGGAACAGTGTGTTATTATAAACAAGTCGCTGAGACAGACAAGACTTGCGAAACGCTGGTGTAGCTCAGTTGGTAGAGCAGCTGATTTGTAATCAGCAGGTCGGGGGTTCAAGTCCGTCCACCAGCTCCACATGTTTTTGCAAGTTCCACAATTGCATATGGGAGGTTTCCCGAGTGGCCAAAGGGAACAGACTGTAAATCTGTCGTCTATGACTTCGGTGGTTCGAATCCACCACCTCCCACCAAAGGCTAAACCGATCTTTTCTTTTGAAAAGATCGGTTTTTTTCAACTTTTATATCGATTACTGAAAATGATATAGAAAGGAAAGGGAAGATTTCTGCCATTTCGCTTCGGAAGCGCGAGACGGCTTTGGGACGATTGTATTCGATCAGGTGGATGCCAGCTTCGATCGGGCGCGCACGGTGACATGTGCATAGGTGTCGGCGGTCAGGGTAAAATTCTTGTGCCCGAGCCAGTCCTGCACTTCTTTGAGCGATGCGCCTTCTTCCAGCAGCAGAGTAGCACAGGAGTGCCCTTACGGTATAATTACGACAAACCGGAAAAGCCCCGTAGAATCAAGGGTTTTGAGGTTTTCAGTCTGGTTTTTTCATCCTTTTCCAAACCGAAAAATCATACTGAAATAAGTCGAATTATAGGGGGTGTTTCATTAACGACAAATGAATAGCAGAAAGGAACTCAAAGCCTTTTGATTTCAAGCACAGTAGAATATTGGATTTAGGCGAAGCCGTCACTTGTTTCGAGTGGCGGCTTTTGTCATTTCCAGGACTGCTGTGCAGGCACATGACAACACCAATCAGAAATGAGGTGAAGTCATTGAACACGCAAATTATCGCCATCGCCAACCAGAAAGGCGGCGTTGGCAAGACAACCACCTGCGCAAATCTGGGTATCGGACTGGCGCAGGCGGGGAAGAAAGTTCTGCTGA